>JAILMQ010000026.1 GCA_024692605.1 Eubacterium sp. | reverse complement strand
TCGAATTTTATCTTTAACTTAGTATTCTGTGCAACAACAGCAACAATCGTTTCCGGAGCTATGGCTGAAAGAACTAAGTTCCTCAGCTACTGTGTATATTCAGGAGTTATCTCAGCACTTGTTTATCCTGTAGAAGCACATTGGATCTGGGGCGGCGGATGGTTAGCACAGCTAGGCTTCCACGATTTTGCAGGATCATGTGCAATTCACATGGTAGGTGGTATCGCAGCAATAGTTGGTGCCAAGATGGTAGGACCTCGTATAGGAAAATTCGAAAAAGATGAAAATGGAAAAATAATAAAAGTAAATGCATTTCCTGGTCATAATATAGTAGTTGGTGCTCTTGGAGTATTCATCCTCTGGCTTGGATGGTACGGATTCAACGGTGCAGCTTGTACATCAACAGATCAGCTTGCATCAGTATTCGTAACAACAACAATCGCACCTTCAATCGCAACAGTAGTATGTATGATCTTTACATGGATCAAGTATGGCAAGCCTGATGTTTCAATGTGTCTCAATGCTTCACTTGCAGGTCTTGTAGCAATCACAGCACCTTGTGATGTAACAGATGCATTTGGCTCAATAATAATCGGTGCAGTAGCAGGACTTCTGGTAGTATTCGGTGTATGGCTTCTTGACTTCAAGCTTCACATCGATGACCCTGTTGGTGCAGTTGCAGTACATATGATGAACGGTATCTGGGGAACAATAGCAACCGGTCTTTTTGCAACAACAACAGCACCTGGAAATGACACAGTAGTGGGTCTTTTCTACGGCGGTGGTTTCCATCAGTTAGGACTTCAGTTACTTGGTTTTGCAGCAGTAGCCGGATGGACAGTAGTAATGATGATTATCGTATTCTCAATAATTAAAGCAATCTTTGGACTTAGAGTTTCTGAAGAAGAAGAGCTGGAAGGACTTGATTCAACAGAGCATGGACTTGCATCTGCATATTCAGGTTTCAGTATCGTTGATATGTCAAGTGCAATGATGAAGGAAAACGAAAACACTACGATCGGATCATCTGAATATGATGAAGCAAGCGAAGCTCAGAAGAAGGCATCAGTTCCTGTTGTAGATACTACAAAGGATATGAGAGATGCAGGAGTCATCGCAGATACAGGTATTAACAAGGTTGTAATCATCACAAAGCTTTCAAGATACGACAAGATTAAGAAAGCACTTAATGCAATAGGTGTTACAGGTATCACAGTAACACAGGTAAGTGGTTGCGGTATCCAGAAGGGAACCGGAGAAAAGTACCGTGGAGTTGAGATGGATGTAACCCTTCTTCCTAAGATTAAACTGGAAGTAGTAGTCAGCAGAATTCCTGTAGATACTGTTATCGAAACAGCAAAGAAAACTCTTTACACAGGAAAGATTGGTGATGGTAAGATCTTCGTATATCCAGTAAGCAGAGTAGTTAAGATCAGAACCGGTGAAGAAGACTACGACGCCCTGCAGGATGTAGAGTAAACTAAAACAGATTAATCAATATAATAAAGGCGTGCATCAATAATAATGTATCATCTATACGTTATTAAGTGATGCACGTTATTTTTGTATAAATCATCTAAGGTTGATTACACCCCATGTAACACTTATGCGCTATTTTATTTAACACATTTGTGGTATTTTATTTAACACATTTGTGATTTGATTTTTAACATATGTACCAGTTAGGAAAAGTAGATGAAGTGTTGTCGTTGGAATTTGTTATATTTTATATATAAAAGGGATGAAAAATGTAGTAAAATTAAGGTAGTTGTTTTTGGCTGGAATACATCAATAAAATTGAGGGGGAAATATAATGGCGGAGATTACAAATTACAAATGCAGAGATTGTGGCGGTACACTGCAGTTCAGCAGTACAAAGCAAAAGCTAGTATGTGACAGCTGTGGAGCTGAATACGATGTCAGTGAATTCGAGCAGGCTCAGGCAAGCGGAAGTCAGCAACAGCAGTACACTGCAAAGGAAAACCAGTGGGATGTTGATGCGGAAGGCCTTGTTGTTTATGAATGTAAGAACTGTGGCGGCGAGATAGTTGGTGACAAGAGTATGGCTTCCACAAAGTGTCCTTACTGCGATAATCCAATCGTAATATCCAGTAAGTTCGAGGGCTCTCTGAAGCCGGATGTTGTAATACCTTTCAAACTTAATAAGCATGCTGCACAGGATCATTTAAAAGATCATGTTAATAAGATAAAGCTTGCGCCGGCGGCATTTAAGGCAGGTAATCATATTAAAGAAGTTAAGGGGGTTTATGTTCCATTCTGGTTATATGATGCGGATGTACATGCACGTGCAACCTATGATGCCCGAAAAGAGAAGAAAACGGAAGATGCCAACTACGAATATACAGAAACCAGCTTCTACGATGTTATGCGTGAAGGCGATATGAAGTTCCAAAATATTCCGGCAGACGCTTCTGAAAAAATGGATGACAAGCTTATGGATTCCATAGAACCTTATGATCTTTCGGCCGGTGTGCCATATAGTTCAGCATATATGGCAGGATATTTTGCTGACAGATATGATGTTACTGCAGAGCAGTGTAAGCCTCGTGCTGAGGAAAGAATAGAGCATACAGCTAAGGATCTGCTTAAGAAAAAAGTTAAAGATTACAATACAGTATATGATAAATCCAGTGATGTGGATTTGAGAAGCTGCTCATATAAATACGCACTTCTTCCGGTATGGATTCTTAACACCGTATGGAACGGTAACAAGTATACCTTCGCAATGAACGGACAGACCGGAAAACTTGTGGGAGACGTTCCTTATAGCAAGGGTAAATTCTGGGGAATACTCCTTGGTGCTTCAGCAGGACTTGCCCTAATAATGTTCCTTATAGCAAAACTAATTGGTATGTCAGGTGGAGCAATGGGAGTTATGATTGCACTTGGAGTGATTGCCGGAATAATAATCGCAATGGTTATGAAGGGAGCAACAAAGAGTGTTCATAAAGGATACGAAGCTTTGGAATATGTAATTCCGGGAAGCTTTAAGATTACCAATCAGTATGATAACTTTGTAAAAACAGAAACATCAAAGAAACCAAAAAATAAGTCGTAAACATATAATAGCAGAGCCTGGGCTACATTCTTATGTAGTCTAGGCTATATTTATTATTGTTGACAATGGTACTATAAAATGGTACCATCATAATATGAATAAAAACAACATTAAAACATACAATCGAATATATCAAACTCCAATTAAGTCTGATATTGTATGGACAGATATAGAGGCATTGTTTTTAGCATTAGGAGCAGAAATATCTGAAGGAAGAGGATCAAGAGTTCGTATTAAGTTAAATAATGAGATGGCAGTATTTCATCGCCCTCATCCAGAAAAGGTGACGGATAAAGGCGCAATTAAATCTGTTAGAAAATTTTTAGAGAATGCAGGAGTGAGATTATGAATACTATGACATATAAGGGGTATATAGGCCAAATAGAATATGATGATGATTGTAAGATTTTTACAGGAACTGTTATTAACACAAGAACTGTTATAACATTTCAAGGTGAGTCAGTAAGTGAAATAAATAAGGAATTTCATATGTCTGTTGATGATTATCTTGATTGGTGTAAAGAAGAAAATGTATCTCCTGAAAAACCATATTCAGGAAGATTTAATATTCGATTGACTCCAGAACTTCATCAAAGAGCAGCAACCTATGCCAAACTGTTGGGAATCTCACTCAATAAATTTATTGAGAAGTCAGTTATTGATGAGCTGAATAAAGTGGAGCGTGGTTAAAAAGATTAAGATTAGGAAATAATAAACTAAAATAACCGAAAAAGAACATGAATTCATTAAAAGGGTATTGACTTTAAAAAATAAAGTTATATACTATAAATAGTAAATAAAATTAATAATGAATTTTGAAGCAAAGGCGCTTCGAGCTTATGGCTCGAAGTGCCTATTTTTTTGGAAAGGATGGAATGATGGCAAAGTTTATTTTTGTTACAGGTGGTGTTGTATCAGGACTTGGAAAGGGTATTACCGCAGCGTCTCTCGGACGACTTCTTAAAGCGAGGGGCCTTAAGGTGGCGGCGCAGAAGCTGGATCCTTATATCAATGTGGACCCGGGAACCATGAGTCCGTATCAGCACGGTGAGGTTTATGTTACTGAGGATGGTGCAGAAACTGATCTTGACCTGGGACATTATGAACGTTTTATAGATGAGGATTTAAATAAGTATTCCAACCTTACTTCCGGTAAGGTTTACTGGAATGTACTTAATAAAGAAAGAAGGGGAGAATATCTTGGCTCCACTGTACAGGTTATTCCTCATATAACCAATGAGATAAAGGAATTTGTATATAGAGTGGGAAATGAGACTGATGCAGATGTAGTTATTACCGAAATCGGAGGAACCATAGGTGACATAGAATCCCAGCCTTTTATCGAAGCTGTGAGACAGATATCTCTTGAAGTTGGAAGGGAGAACAGCCTTTTCATTCATGTTACTCTTGTTCCATTTCTTCATGGCTCTGATGAGCATAAGTCAAAACCAACCCAGCATTCCGTTAAGGAACTTCAGGGAATGGGAGTAAGACCTGACATCATCGTACTCAGATGTGATGAGCCTTTGGAAAAATCAATCTTTAAAAAGATTTCCCTTTTCTGCAATGTTAAGGAGGACTGTGTTATCGAGAACAGAACTCTTCCAAGCCTTTATGAGGCACCTCTTATGCTGGAGGATGCAGGGCTTGCAGATGTAGTTTGCAGAGAGCTTGGAATAAATGCATCTGAGCCGGATCTGAGTGATTGGAAGAAGCTGGTGGAGACCAATCATAACGTTAATAAGCAGGTGACAATAGGGCTTGTTGGTAAATATGTTCAGCTTCATGATGCATATCTTTCTGTTGCTGAAGCTCTTCATCATGCAGGAATTGGAAACAATGTTGATGTAAAGATAGAATGGATAGATTCAGAAGAATTAAATGAGACGAATTACGAAGACAGACTGTCGAAGTTAGGTGGCATTATAGTGCCAGGTGGTTTTGGGGATAGAGGAATAGAAGGAATGATCCTATCTGCCAAGTATGCTCGTACCCATAAGCTTCCATATCTTGGAATATGCCTGGGCATGCAGATTGCTGTAATCGAATATGCAAGAAATGTTGCAGGATTAACAGACGCATGTTCAGGCGAATTCCATGATGCAACTGACACCAGGGTAATTGATTTTATGCCGGGACAGTCTGACTCCATTGATAAGGGAGGAACCCTGAGACTTGGCAGCTACCCTTGCAGAGTTGCAAAGGGAACTCTTATGGAAAAGTATTATAAGGACGAACCATCTGCTGAAATTATTGAAGAGACAGGTGAACTGCTGATCAAGGAAAGACATAGACATAGATATGAGTTTAATAATGAATATAGAGAAGTACTTTCAGGTGCAGGCCTGGTACTTTCAGGAAGCTCGCCGGATAACGAGCTTATTGAGACTGTTGAAGTAAAGGAACATCCTTTCTTTGTAGGAGTGCAGTTCCATCCTGAATTCAAGTCCAGACCCAACAGACCACATCCTTTATTTTTAGGATTAGTTGAAGCTGCATTAAACAAGTGATTTTTTTACGCATATGAGTTATTATAAAGAAATGTAGGTGTCTGATAATGATAGAAGAAAAGATACATGAGGAATGTGGTGTATTCGGAGTATATTCTCCAACAAACTATGGGGTTGCAAGGGATGTTTACTATGGACTTTATGCTCTTCAGCATAGAGGCCAGGAAAGCTGTGGCATAGTTGTTAATGATGATGGGCTGTTCTTTTCCCATAAGGATCTGGGACAGGTGAGTAATGTATTTGATTCGGAAGAATTAAACAGGCTCCCGGATGGAAACATGGCAGTGGGTCATGTGAGATATGGAACCACCGGAGGAAACAGCAGGAGAAATACCCAGCCTATAGAAGTAAACCATCAGAAGGGAAAGCTTGCTCTTGCCCATAACGGAAATATCAGTAATGCATATGATCTGAGAAACGAGCTTGAACTGGGTGGTGCTATATTTCATACCACATCAGATACTGAGATTATTGCATATATTCTGACAAGAGAAAGACTTAAGACTCCTTCCATCGAGAAGGCAGTTCTTGAATGTATGAAATATCTTGAGGGTGCCTATTCGCTGGTTATGATGTCGGCTACAAAGCTTATAGCGGCCAGAGATCCTCATGGATACAGACCTCTTTGTTACGGAATTACCGATGACGGAAGATATATCATAGCATCAGAAACCTGTGCCCTTGAGGCAGTAGGGGCAAAACTTGTAAGAGATGTAAGACCCGGAGAGGTTATAGTTTTTTCGGAAGATGGAACTACAAGCTATACAGATTACTGCAATAAAGAAAATGGACAGATATGTATCTTTGAATATATCTATTTTGCCAGACCTGATTCAGTTATTGATGGAATATCAGTTCACTCTGCCAGGGTCAAAGCAGGGGAAATCCTTGCCAGGGAACATGAAGTAGAAGCTGATGTGGTAGTAGGTGTTCCGGATTCCGGACTGGATGCAGCACTTGGTTATTCAAGATATTCAGGTATCCCCTACGGCATTGGCTTTATAAAAAATAAATATATAGGTAGAACATTTATCTCTCCTACTCAGGATGAGAGAAATAGTCAGGTTAAGATCAAGCTGAATCCTATAAGTTCAACTGTTAAAGGAAAGAGAGTTATTCTGGTGGATGATTCCATAGTCAGAGGAACCACCAGCGGCAGGATCGTAAAGCTTCTCAGAGATGCAGGTGCAAAAGAAATCCATATGAGAATATCCTCGCCGCCCTTTACCAATCCTTGTTATTATGGAACGGATATAGATTCCAAGGATAAGCTTATCGCCTGTCATCATTCCGTGGAGCAGATTGCAAAAATAATAGGTGCAGATTCTCTGGGATATCTTCCTATAGAATCCCTGGGAGAACTTGTAGGCCATGAGAATTACTGTAATGCATGTTTCAGCGGAAACTATGCAACAAAGATTCCGGAAGTAGTTAATAAAAACAGATTTGAAAAAAGGCTGTCAGAAAGAGATGAGTGATAGTCAGGAAAGGGATGAATATGAATTATACAGAATCAGAAATAATGGAATATATCGAGGAAGAGGATGCCAAGTTTATACGTCTTGCCTTTCGTGATGCATATGGTGTGCAGAAAAATATTTCCATAATGCCAAGTGAGATTCACAAGGCATTTAAAAATGGAATCCCCATTAATGCCAAGGCAATAAAAGGATTTGAAGATTATACAGATACCAATCTTTATCTGAAGCCGGATCCTGCAACCATGGCAGTTCTTCCCTGGAGACCCGATTCGGGAAGAGTTCTGAGAATGTTCTGTGATGTCTGCGATGAGAACGGAGAAGTATATTCTTCAGACACAAGAAATATCCTCAGAAAAGCAGTAAAAACTGCTGAAGAAAAGGGTATCGAATTCAAGTTTGGTTCTGAGATGGAATTCTATCTCTTTAAGCTGGATGATGAAGGTACACCAACTAAGATACCTTACGATAATGCAGGCTATCTGGATATAGCACCCCTTGATCGTGGAGAGAATATCAGAAGAGAGATATGCCTAACTATAGAGCAGATGGGTCTCACTCCTGAGAGGTCACATCATGAAAGAGGACCGGGACAGAACGAAATTGATTTCCATTACGGAAAGCCTCTCAAAGCAGCTGACCAGATAAGTACATTTAAAATGGTGGTAAGTACGGTTGCAGATCGAAACGGTCTCTATGCTGATTTTTCACCGGTTCCGATTTCCGACAAGCCGGGAAACGGTTATCACATTAATATGTTTGCCAAGAATAGTGCGGGTGAAGATGTTGCCAAGTATGCCGCAGCAGGAATCATAGAAAAGATAAAGGATATTACTATTTTCCTTAACCCCACAGATGTTTCTTTCAGAAGATTTGGAACCTGTACCGCGCCGGACAAGGTAAACTGGTCCAGAAATGAGGGCTCTCAGCTTATGTATATAGATGATACTCAGGATAGAGTAAGAGCGGAGCTTCGTTCTCCTGATGCAGCAAGTAATCCGTATATCGCATATGCCCTTCTTATATATGCCGGACTTGAGGGAATAGAGAAAAAGCTTTCTCTTCCTTCGGAAATGGATGCGGAAAATGTAATGCTTCCGAAAACAAAAGAAGAAGCAATGCAGTATGCCAAGAGCAGTGATTTTGTAAAGAGTCTGCTTCCTGAATCAATCATAAACAGCTATGTTAATTAGTTTTTAGTAAGGTATTTTTATGGCTAAAAGAAGTGATAAACAGTATTCGATACTGATAGTATCGTCCTCAGAACAATTTAATACAGTTGCCAGAAAAGTACTGCCAAATGGGAAATTCAACGTAGTTGAAACAAAGAAAAGTATATCAGCAGCAAAGAGGGAACTGATCACAAGACCTTATGATCTTATTCTGGTAAATGCTCCTCTGACGGATGGCTTTGGAACCCAGTTTGTTATGGAAGTCAGGGAAAGACGGAGTATGGGAATTATAATAGCAGTTCCCGGCGAGGTTTATGGAGATATCTCTGACAAGCTTGCTGATCAGGGAATAATTGCAATTGCAAAACCTATCGTTACTAAGAATCTTGAAGTACAGATCCGGCTTCTTTTAGCTATGTTGGAAAATGTAAAAGAAGCCGAAAGAAAAGTAACTCGTATTGAAGAAAAGATGGAAGAAGTCCGCCTTGTAAGCAGGGCGAAGCTTGTTCTTATTCAAAAGGGTATGAGCGAAGAAGAAGCTCATGACTATATTATCAAACAGGCTATGAATACCGGACAGACCAAGAAGTCTGTTGCCGAGGATATTCTTGACTGATATTTTATAATTCGTAATTTTTATTTCTTATTTAATCTTCCGGCTTACTTAGTGTGTTCTGGAAATTCGCTTTCCTGTATTCAGTAGGAGTAAGCCCCACATATTTATGGAATATCTCAGTGAAATAGCTCTGACTTGGAAATGCAAGAATAGAAGCTATCTCTGCAGGTCTGTAGTCAGAATACACCAGCATGTTCTTGGCTGTTTCCAATTTTTGTTTTCTTATATAGTCACTGATGGAGGTTCCCACCTCTTTTTTAAATAGTCGGGACAGATAGCTGGGGTTCATATTAAGATAATCTGCAATCTCTTCTACAGTTATTCTGTTGTGAAGATGCTCGTAGATATAATCAAGGCACTGTGCAATCTGTTTTGAACAGACAGAGTGCTTTCTTAGATTCTTCATCCTTTTTGCATAGTCCATACACATAACAGGATGGAGCGCGGTAATGTCCTGCTGGCGCTTACATTTGTCTGCTTTTTGTATGTAGAAGTCACTGACGCTGTAGGCGGTTGAAAGGTCCATTCCACCTTCGATACAGTAGCGGGCCACAAGGGCCGTAGTGATCACAAAATGGTACTTCAGGTTCTGAACCGGATCATCTGAAAGTCTTCCCAGTCCGGGCTTATCCACAAGAGAATCCTTGCAAAGCTCCTTTACCTTTTCCACATCTCCCATGCGGATGGTGGAGTAAAATTCAATTTCAGGATTGTAGGGCGCACGAAGAAATTCGTCTTCCCTGTCTACAAATTCTTTATAAAAATATTCCTTATCAAAATCCATAGAAAACTCCTTTCCTGAGGGTTAATTTTAATATAGCACAGAAACGACAAAAGTGAAATGAAAAGGATATATTAGTCCCCTTCTTCATAATATAATTTTAGTGGTACATTTATAAACTGACTCTTTACTTTACGGGGGTAAAACCGTATAGTGTAGAGTATAGATTTTATTCAGAGGAGAAGATTAAGATTATGAAAGAATGGAAAGGTTATCAGCACGGAATCAACCTTGGTGGATGGCTCTCACAGTGTGATCATACCAAGGAAAGATATGACAATTTTATCGGTAAAGAGGATTTTAAAATTATCAGTGAATGGGGACTTGACCATGTTAGAATTCCTATCGATTATGAACTTATAGAAGATAAGTCGGGTAAAGTTCTGGTGGATGGCTATAAATATATTGATAATGCAATCGACTGGTGCCATGAATATGGACTTAATATGATCCTCGATCTTCATAAAACATATGGTTTCTCCTTTGATGACGGAGAGCATGAAGAAGGCTTCTTTGAAAATGGAGAATATCAGGAAAGATTCTACAGATTATGGGAAAGACTTGCTGAAAGATACGGAAAGTTCGGTGAGAGAGTTGCATTTGAAATGCTGAATGAGGTTACCGATAAGGAGTATGCACAGGAGTGGAATAAAATCGCTAAAAACTGTATTGAATGTATCAGAAGATTTGCCCCTGAAGTAAAGATACTTGTGGGTGGATATTGGAATAATTCCATCGATGCTCTGCCGGATCTTGATCCGCCATATGATGAAAATATAATCTATAACTTCCATTGTTATGAGCCTTTGATCTTCACACATCAGGGGGCGGGCTGGATAAGTTCCATGGATCTTGATTTCAGAATGAACATAGATGAACCCTTTGAAAAGTATAATGAAGAAACCGACAGAAATATCACTCAGAAGTCCATTGGCTTTGATGGATTTGATCCAAAAGGCCATCTGGGTCCGGATTACTTCGAAAAATATTTTGCTGAGGCTGTAAGTCTTGCAGAGAAGAGAAATGTATGCCTTTATTGCGGCGAGTACGGTGTTATCGATCTTGCTACACCTGAAGATACAGTTAAGTGGTATGAATACATATCAGAGGTGTTCAATAAGTATAATATTGGTAGAGCTGCCTGGACATATCGTGCAATGGATTTTGGTATTGCAGATGAACATATGGCGGCGGTAAAAGATGAAATAATAAAGAAACTGTAAATAAAGAAAACTACATGCGTCCTCAAATTATGAGGGCGCATATTGAATTTTTTTGTGGGAGGATTGTAATTGAAAGCAGTATATCTTGAGGAAGGAGCGGTTAATCCCGGTGATATAACACTGGAACCAATAACTTCTTTAATAGATACAAAGGTATATAAGAACACTACGGAAGAGGATAAGTACGAGCATATCGGCGATGCAGAGGTGGTATTTTCCAACAAGGTTATCTTTGATGAAGAAACCTTTGAGAGATGTCCTAATCTAAAATATATAGGGGTCTGTGCCACAGGTTACAACGTAATTGATGTTGAGGCTGCGAAAAGACATGGAGTAACAGTGACAAATGTACCGGCTTACAGTACGGAATCAGTTGTTCAGCTTGCCTGGGGATTTATTCTGGAGTGTGCCTGTCATATATCACTTCATAATGAGAGTGTTAGTAAGGGTGACTGGATAAAATCAGAAACCTTCTGTTACTGGCTGAAACCGGTTATGGAGCTGGCGGAAAAGACCATAGGAATTATCGGTTTCGGAAATATAGGAAAAAGAATGGCTGAGGTGGCAAATGCCTTCAATATGAAGACTATCTGTTATACGGCACATCCGGAAAAGTATGCTTCCTATAATAATATAGTAGAGTTTGTATCTATGGATGAACTGTGGACCAGAGCTGATATTGTGTCACTGCACTGCCCTATGACAAAGGAAACTGAGAAGATGATCAACAAGTATAACATTTCCAAAATGAAGGATAACGTCATCATTATAAATGTTTCCCGAGGGGGGCTTGTGAACGAAAAGGATCTGGCAGATGCCCTTGCCTCAGGAAAGGTTTCTGCGGCGGCAGCAGATGTGGTATCAATGGAACCTATGGAGGCAGATAATCCGCTTTTCAAAGCTCCTAATATGGTGCTGACACCTCATATGGCATGGGCCAGTGTTGAAGCAAGAAAGAGACTCATAGATATAGTAGCTTCTAATTTTAAGGCATATACTGAAGGCAGAAGTGAAAATGTTGTTGAATGATCATAAAGGATTTTAAACTATGAATATACATGGACTACAAAAACTAACGTTACTTGATTTTCCACAGAATGTGGCCTGCACAGTATTTCTTGGAGGGTGCGATTTCAGATGCCCCTTCTGTCATAACTGGGAACTGATAGACGGTACGGCGCCGGCGGTTATGGATGAAAAGGAATTATTCAAATTCCTGGAAACAAGAAAGGGCCTTCTGGACGGTGTTGTGTTCACAGGAGGTGAACCCACTCTCAGGAAAGACCTTCCGGATGTGATGAGACAGATAAGGGAAATGGGTTACAAGATCAAACTGGATACCAATGGAAATGGTCCGGACAGACTGGCTGCCCTGGTGGACGAAGGATTAGTTGATTATGTGGCCATGGACATTAAAAACGGGAAGGACAGATACGGAGAGACAATAGGAATAGAAGGTTTTGATACATCTGCCATAGAGGAGAGTGTAAGGTACCTGCTTTCCGGTAAAGTAGATTATGAGTTCAGGACTACAGTAATAAAACAATTCCACGATGAACAGTCCTTTAAAGATATTGCACAGTGGATAAATGGAGCTGAAAAATATTATCTTCAGGGATTTGTTGACAGGGATACGGTACCATATGCCGGGCTGGAAGCCTGGGATAAGGCCACTATGCAGTCCTTCCTGGATATAGTTAAGCCTTCGGTAAAAACGGCTGAATTACGCGGTTATTAGGGCTTTTTAGGGGTAAAAAACGAAATATTGTATTACTAAAAATCATACAACATCTTGTGCCGACAAAAAAAGTTCGCACAAGATGTTGACTTTTTTTGTGAATAGTGTTATCGTCATATTCACAGCGGTATTATAAGACGATATTAAATAAAAAAAGAAAATAAATATCAAGAAGAAGGGGAGTTTTAAATTATGTATAAGGTATTAAAACGTGACGGCGTTGTAGTTGATTTTGACGTATCAAAAATAAGCGCCGCAATCGAAAAATCTTTCAAGGGATGCGATAAGCAGTATCATCCAAGTGTGATCGATATGCTTGCTCTTCGTGTTACAAGTGATTTTGAGCCAAAGATTAAGGACGATGTTATCTCAGTGGAGGATATTCAGGATAGTGCGGAAAAAATCCTGTCTGAGGCTGGATATACAGATGTTGCAAAGGCTTATATTCTTTACAGAAAACAGCGTGAGAAGATCCGTAACGTTAAGAGTGCAATGCTTAACTATAAGGATATAGTAGATAACTATCTGCAGATCAATGACTGGAGAGTTAAAGAGAATTCTACAGTTACATATAGTGTAGGTGGTCTTATCCTTTCTAACTCAGGTGCTATTACAGCAAACTACTGGCTCAGTGAAATCTACGATCAGGAAATCGCTGATGCTCATAGAAGTGCAGCTATCCATATTCATGACCTTTCAATGCTTACAGGTTATTGTGCAGGATGGTCACTTAAGCAGCTTATTCAGGAAGGTCTCGGTGGTGTTACTGGAAAGATTACATCTGCTCCTGCAGGTCATCTTTCAACACTTTGCAACCAGATGGTAAACTTCCTTGGTATTATGCAGAATGAGTGGGCAGGTGCTCAGGCATTCTCATCCTTTGATACATATCTTGCTCCTTTTGTTAAGATAGATAATCTTACTCAGAAAGAAGTTAAACAGTGCATCCAGTCCTTTATCTTCGGTGTAAATACACCTTCAAGATGGGGCACTCAGTCACCGTTCACTAACATCACTCTTGACTGGACAGTTCCAAGAGATATGAAGGAAGAGAACTGCTGGGTAGGTGGAAAGCAGGTTGACTTCACATACGGTGATTGTCAGAAAGAAATGGATATGGTCAATAAAGCATTTATCGAGATTATGATCGAAGGTGATGCTAACGGACGTGGATTCCAGTATCCTATTCCTACATATTCAATAACAAGGGACTTCAACTGGGATGAAACAGAGAACAATAAGCTTCTCTTTGAAATGACAGCTAAGTATGGTACTCCTTATTTCTCAAACTATATCAATTCAGATATGGAGCCAAGTGATGTACGTTCTATGTGCTGTCGTCTCAGACTTGACCTTCGTGAGCTTCGTAAGAAGTCAGGTGGTTTCTTCGGTAGTGGAGAGTCAACAGGATCAGTTGGTGTTGTAACCATCAACCTTCCTCGTATAGCTTACCTTGCAAAGGATGAAGCTGATTTCTATGCAAGACTTGATCGACTCATGGATATCTCAGCAAGATCACTGAAGACAAAGCGTACAGTTATAACAAAGCTTCTTGAGTCAGGACTTTATCCATATACAAAGAGATATCTTGGTACATTTGATAACCATTTCTCAACAATCGGACTTATAGGTATGAATGAAGTTGGTCTCAATGCAAGATGGCTTCATAAGGATCTTACCAATGCTGAGACTCAGGAATTTGCTGCAAATGTACTTAATCATATGAGAGAAAAACTCAGTGATTATCAGGAGCAGTATGGTGATCTTTACAACCTTGAGGCTACACCTGCAGAGTCAACAACCTTTAGATTCGCTAAGCATGATAAGGAGCAGTTCCCTGACATCATTACAGCAAATGAGAACGGAACACCATATTATACAAACTCTTCACATCTTCCTGTTGGATATACAGAAGATATATTCACAGCACTTGATGTACAGGATAATCTTCAGACACTTTACACATCAGGAACAGTATTCCATGCATTCCTTGGAGAGAAGCTTCCTGATTGGAAGTCAGCAGCTACACTGGTTCGTAAGATTGCTGAGAATTACAGACTTCCTTACTATACAATGTCACCTACATACTCAGTATGTAAGAATCACGGATATATTACCGGTGAGGTTTATGTATGTCCTGACTGTGGTGAGAAGACAGAGGTTTACAGCCGTATAACAGGTTACTATCGTCCAATCCAGAACTGGAATGACGGAAAGACTCAGGAATATATGGATCGTCGCGAATATGATATCATGGTAAGTAAGCTTACACATGACGGCCCTGTTCAGAAGATTCAGTATAATGCTGAGGCTGCCAAGCAGGAGCGTGTAAACAATGAGCCTTCTAAGGAAGCAGCTCCTGAGACAGCAGGTATCCCTGTAATGTATGTAAAGGATCATTGTCCTAAATGTAAGGGTGCCGAGCAGAGATTCAAGCTTGCAAAGGTTGAATACAGCGAAGTAAACTGTTCAGAGAACATGGATATAGCAAGAGAGCTGGGAATTCAGCAGACACCTACAATTATTGATCCGGATGGAACAAGATACGTGGGAGATAATGCAGCTGTTGAATGGATGAAAGCTCATAATGCTTAGAGGATAATAAAAATGTATGATATAATTGTAATCGGCGGAGGTCCTTCGGGACTTACCGCCGCAGTATACGGACTTCGAAATGGTAAGTCCGTATTTGTTATAGAGAAATCTGTTTTCGGAGGACAGATAGTAAACTCTCCGAAGGTAGAAAATATACCCGGATTCGATTCCATCAGTGGAGATGATTTTGCTGACAAGATGCTTGAACAGGCTATGGGTCAGGGGGCAGAGGTTACATTGGAAGATGTGATCAGCGTTGAGAAAAATGATTCCTGTTTCGTAGTAAAAACAAGCGAAGGTGGTTCCTACGAAGGTAAGACAGTTATTCTTGCCACAGGAACTACTCACAGAACTCTCGGCTTAGCGGGAGAAGAGGATCTGATTGGAAATGGAATAAGCTTTTGCGCTGTATGTGATGGCGATTTCTATAGAGATAAAACTGTAGTAATGATCGGTGGAGGAAACTCAGCGTTTGTTGAGGCAAATCTTCTGGTGGGTATAGTTGATAAACTGATAATGCTCCAGGATATGCCTTTCTTTACAGCAGATCAGAAACTGCAGAGTCAGCTCTTTACCCATGACAATGTGGAGACACACACTGAAACTAAGATCAAAGGATATGAAGTTTCAGAAGATGGCACACTTACCGGCGTTATTTATGAAGAAGCAGGTGAGACTAAAACTGCCAGATGTGATGGAGTATTTTTAGCAGTGGGTCTTGTTCCGGAAAATGATAATTTTAAAGATATAGCAGAAACTGATAAGGCTGGATATTTTGTTGCAGATGATATATGTAATACTAAAACTCCGGGACTTTTTGTTGCGGGAGACTGCAGACAGAAAACCCTTCGTCAGGTAACTACAGCATGTTCTGACGGGGCATATGCAGCAACCAGGGCGTGTGATTACATTTCCGGCTTATAGGCAGTCTTAACTATTTTTCAGGAGATATTCTAATGAGTGATCAAAAAGAAAAACTTGAAAAGAAAGTTTCATCTGAAAAAATAAGAAAAAGACATGAAAAATCAGTAGAAAGAGCGCGTGTGTTTTATGAAAGACAGATGCGTTATTTTGAAGAAAGCGAAGAACGTTACAATAAGTTTCTGGAATATAATGATGAACAGCTTAAAAAGTTTCAGAAGTCAAATGACGAAAAGCTGAAACAACACAGAAAGAAAGTGGATGCCCGACTGGTTTCTAATAGAGAAAAGATTAGGGACAGATATATAAAGGGCGATCTTGAGAAGGAAAAGAAACTCCAGGAACGGATTAAGAATACTGATGAATTCTTAGAGCGGCAAAGACAAAAAGCTAATGAGGCGCGAAAAAAGCATAGGAAGAGCATTAGTAAAGGAAGAAAGAAAAACGAAGAAAGAACGGCAAAGTATTATAAGAAAGTAAGGGACAGAGCCTTAGAAAGATATCAGAGGATAGAAGAGGATGAATTCGATCTGATAGCTGTGAAAAGATTTAAGGTGATGATGTACACAGGAGCCATTCTGTTTGTCACACTTCTTGCTTTGGAATTTATTCTTCCGGGAACCAAGCTTAAAAGATATAATATAATCGATGATACGCCAATTCAGGATACTCTGGGTCTGCCAACGAAGCCCTATGATGAGACTGACCAGACAGAGGAGGAAATTCTCTGGAATCTGCTGAATGATCATTACGATGGTAATCAGACAGCGGTGCTGGGAGTTATGTGTAATCTTAGAGCGGAATCAAGATTTGCTGCAAGTAATCTTGAGGATTACAACAATGGACTCTGGGATCTGAATGACGAGGATTATACAGAGAAGATTAACCGTAAAACAATAACCAAAGATGACTTCATGGAATCGCGATATATCAATGTCACTAATGGATATTATAACGGATATTCTCAGTGGGTTAATACAGACGGTGGATATGGATATGCCCAGTATACGGCATATGAAAAAAAGAAAGCACTGTATGCTTTTGCGGAAGAATGGTTCGGTAAAGGCGGTCAGGGAGAACAGTATAGATTTGATATCTCAGACCCTAAGATGCAGGCACATTTCATAGTTCATCTTCTTGAGTCCGATGAGTATAAAAACATGGATGCCCAGATACGAAATGCACCAACTGTTGTGGATGCCTGTTATATATGGCTGAAGTATTATGAGGTTCCATATGATCCGTATAATGATGGATATTATACGCTGGCCTTTGACCGTGCAGTTTATCAGAATGAAATACTGAAAAACTGTACCCAGAAAGCAACAGAAGAAAGCTTTGATCATGATTATTAAAGATTTAAAAAAGTTTTTTGATTAGACTATATAAGTCTGACAAAAGGAAAAGGTTACCAGGGGTCCGGCCCCTGGTAACCTTTTATTGGAGAGAAATGTAAATAATCATAAATATTTATTCACCAAGATTTTCTGTTTCTTTAACGCTAACTCGTTTTTCATAGCATGAGAATATCTCATCAATCTTTGTCTGATCAGGCTTTGGTGTGATAAGACTTACGATTGGAACTATGATAAGTCCGGCAATCATTGTTGCTGCCCCGGCGTTAATAGGTGAAGCAATTATTGGATGAATTATATTCACGATGGTGAAGCCTACACCAACGATGTAGCTTGCCCAAACCGAGGCCTTTGTGATCTTTTTGCTGTAAAGTCCATACATGAATGGTGCAAGGAATGCTCCGGCAAGTGCTCCCCATGACACGCCCATCAGCTGTGCGATGAACATTGGTGGGTTAAATGCAATGAGTACGGATATTACAATGAATATAATAACGAATGCCTGCATGATTCTAACCTGTGTTTTCTCACCCATGTCCTTCTTAAGTGCCGGTTTAATAAGATCAAGTGTAAGTGTTGAACTTGATGTAAGAACCAGTGATGAAAGAGTTGACATTGAAGCTGAGAATACAAGTACAACTACGATTCCGATAAGGATATCAGGAAGAGTTGAAAGCATTGCAGGAACGATACTATCGAAAGCTACCTTAACAGTTCCGTCTTCAAGAGTTTCGATGATACCCGGCTGATCTCCGAAAAGACGTCCGAAACCACCCAGGAAGTAACATCCACCGGCGATTACGATTGCGAAAAATGTAGATACAACCGTACCTGTCTTTACAGCTTTTTCATCCTTGATGGCATAGAATTTATGAACCATCTGAGGAAGTCCCCAAGTACCGAGAGATGTAAGAATTACAACACCAAGGAGACTGAGAGGATCCGGTCCAAAGAAACTTGCGAAAAGTCCCTGACTACTCTGAAGTGCCGGAGTTGTAACTGCAGGATCTGTTTCTATTAATGAGAGTTCATGAACGGCATTGAGGAATCCACCCTGACCATTAAGAACCGCACCGATAACAGCACATATTCCTATGAGCATTATGATTCCCTGAACAAAATCATTTAAAGCAGTTGCCATATATCCACCGATAACTACATAAGCACCTGTAAGTACAGCCATGATAATTACGCAGATACGATAGTCAACGTTGAAAGCCATTCCGAAAAGCTTTGAAAGACCGTTATATACACCTGCTGTGTAAGGAACAAGGAATATAAATGCGATTATTGAACCAACAACTCTAAGAGATCTTGAATCGAATCTCTTTCCGAAATATTCCGGCATAGTTTTTGCATCCAGTTTCTGAGTCATAAGTCTTGTACGACGACCAAGAACGAGCCATGCAAGAAGACTTCCTATGAATGCATTTCCGAGACCGATCCATGTTGATGCGAGACCGAATTTCCAACCGAACTGACCTGCATATCCTATGAATACTACGGATGAAAAGTAAGATGTACCGAAAGCGAAGGCTGAGATCCAGGGACCAACAGTACGACCGCCCAGTACATAGTCAGTAACATTCTTTGCCTTCTGTCTGGAATAAATACCTATTCCTATCATAGCAGAGAAAAATACTACTAGTAAGATGATTTTGATAGCCATTTGTCTATCTCCTTTTTATAAAATTCTGAGTCAATTAAAAGCGTTTTCATTGACTTGTTTTACACGTTAACGATTTAACGCACTAAAGTGTATTATACAACAGTGATTATCAAAGTCAAGAGTTTTCTTATTGTATATAGGATAGTTTTCCTAGCCGGTAAAGGATAGTTGAACAAATAATAAATATTGCATGGCCAATATAGTTACGTTATTATTATCTTGAGGTGGACAGTATGAAGAAAATACTTTTAATAGAAGATGATCATGCCCTGGCAATGGGCACCACATATACACTTAAAAACGAAGGTTACGAGGTTATTCCCGCTGGAAATCTTGCAGAAGCGAGAGAGAAACTGACGGATGCGGATCTTATCCTACTGGATGTAATGCTTCCGGATGGTGACGGGTTTTCTTTCCTTGAGGAAATGAATGAAAAGGGGATTGATACTCCGGTGATTTTCTGTACCGCAGTGGGAGATGAATCGAATATAGTAAGAGGTCTTGACCTGGGAGCGGATGACTATGTATCAAAACCCTTCAGAGTTAAGGAACTGCTTTCCAGAATAGCCGCAGTACTTAGAAGGCAGGAGAAAGCCCTGAAGGCTTCGACACAGAATTTAGATGCTGCACCGGCAGGCAGTACATTTGCCTTTGGAACGCATGTTTTCGATATGGACAGCTACAGACTTTATGATAATGACTCTTTGGTGGAATGTACTCCGGCGGAACTGAGACTTCTCAGGGAGTTTATTCGTAACTATGGAATCGTAATAACCAGAAACCAGCTGATGGAAAGACTTTATGACACAGAGAACACATTTATAGATGATAATACTCTGTCGGTATACGTTAAAAGACTCAGAGATAAGCTGGGGGACGATGCAAGATTCATTACTACAGTTAAGGGCGTAGGATATAGATTCGAGTAGATGGGTTGATGATATGAAAAGCAGTTTTGAAAGGGATAAATTCAAAAGAATCTTCATACTGATAGCAGGAATCTTTCTGGCTATCAGTTTTGTTTTGCTGTGGACTTTAAGCTTCGGTGCCTCAATGACCACAAAGCTTTTTCTGGTTTTGGTGGGGATTGTTGAAGTTGTTATGGTGGCAGGGATTTACCTTCTGTCTGCCTGGTATGTTGATATGTCCTATAAAACTGTTGAGGATGCTAATGACCTGATGAAGGAAATTATTGAGAAGGGTTCGGATGGAAGCAATCCTTTTGAAGAGGGTACCGTTGGATTTGAAAAGCTTAAGAAGTATAAGGGCGAGGATCTTAAGGAAGGTACCATCGGAATATTCTATGACAATTTTGAAAAGCTCATCAATATGTTCAGAGAAGGGAAACGGAAAGAAAAGGATGAGAAGGAATATCTGAGAGATGTTATGTCGGATATATCCCATCAGCTTAAGACTCCGCTTGCTTCCATGGAGGTATTCATCGATCTTCTTCTTAATGATAAGGTGGAGTCTAAGGAAGAACAAAAGAAGGTTCTTGAGGAAGCGGGAAATCAGGTCAGCAGAATGGAATGGATGGTACTAGCCATGCTGAAGCTGGCCCGTATTGAAGCAGGAGCGGTCAGCTTTGATATAAAGGAAGCAGACCTGAATATGATACTTGAAGAGGTTCGGAGCGGAACCCATTACCTCACGGATTCCAGAGGACAGAAGCTTATAATAAACTGTCCGGAGAATATAAAAATTAAGGCTGATTCCGATTGGATGGTTGAAGCTGTTATAAATATTGTTAAAAATGCGTCGGATTATACTGAACCGACACGAACAGAAGAAACTAATCCTGATCAGCCGATAACAAATCAAAATACAGATATAGAAATAGAAGTGGAGCAGAACTTAGTATTCACCAGAATATACATCAGAGATCATGGAATAGGAATGTCCGAAGAAACGATGACTCATATCTTTGAGAGATTCTACAGGGCAAGTAATGAAGTTAATCCCAACAGCGTGGGAATCGGACTTTCACTTTCAAAGTCCATTATCGAAGGAATGGGCGGAAAGATATCCGTTGACAGCAAGCTCGGTGAAGGCAGCTGCTTTGTTATTACGTTTTAACCATTGGGGTCAGACCCCTTTGGTTAAAAAAAGAACGAATCTTGCAATATTGTAAGATTCGTTTTTTGTTTTTGTCACGGAAATGTAAGACAGGGGTGCTACACTGTAGAAAATGAATTGATAATCCGGGAGGACTAAGATGAATATAGTTGAGATGAAGAACGTTACAAAGATTTACGGTGAGAAGGAGAATCAGGTTCTGGCACTCCACAATGTAAATCTTGATATAGAAAAGGGCAGTGTGGTATCTGTGGTCGGCGCATCCGGAAGCGGTAAATCCACACTTCTTAACATTATGGGAGGCGTGGATACTCCTTCGGACGGAACCGTCTATGTGGATGGAAAGGAAATAACCAAATATAGTGACGACGAACTCAGTATCTTCCGAAGAAGAAAAGTGGGCTTCATCTTCCAGGCCTATCATCTCATTCCCGTTCTTACGGTGGAGGAAAATATAAAGATGCCGGTACTTCTGGATCACAGAAAACCGGACAAGGATTATATCGATCATATTATTGAAATTCTGGGGCTTTCGGACAGAAGAAGACATCTTCCGAATCAGCTTTCAGGTGGACAGCAGCAGAGATGTGCCATAGCAAGAGCACTTGCTAACAATCCTTCCCTGGTTCTGGCTGATGAGCCTACAGGAGCTCTTGATTCAAAGAATGGTCAGGAGGTCATGGACCTGCTTATGAAATCCGTTCACGATATCGGTCAGACGTTAGTAATAATTACCCACAACATGGACCTTGCCCGGGAAGCCGACAGGATAGTTAAAATTAGAGACGGAGAAATAATCTAATGGAAGATTATAAAGAACTAGGTGCCAGGTACCTTCATACAAATAAAAAAAGATCCTTTATCACTGTACTGGGCTGTTTCATTGTGGCTGCCGGACTTTTTGCATTTCTGAACTCCATGGTGTGCTGGGTGGAGAAATGCAGAATAGATGCAAGAAAGGATGACGACTGCGAGATAGTAATTCTGACTCGGGATAAGGACACCATCGAAAAGATAGTGAACGAGGATTTTGTCACATCTGCTTATCTTGGAAAAGCATATTCCTGGACGGTGGATGCTGATGATGAGGTTTATGCTAATGCGCTTCATATAAATGTAAGAGAAAAATATCTCATAGCACATTACGCAAATTATATAACGAAGACTTACGGTGTTGATACTGAACTCAACGATCTTCTGGCCTGGACCTATTGCCAGGACAGTGATGGAATTGGTTATCTGATGATCCTGTTTGGACTGCTTATTGCATTTGTTCTGGCTATCATTGGGGTGGGAGTGCTTAGAAATAACATTTCCATATCCGCAATGGAAAGAGTTAAGGATTATGGCAATCTGAGATGTATAGGGGCTACGAAAAAACAGCTGAAGGCCATAGTGTATCGCGAATCCATGTTTCTTGAAACAGTGGGAATAGTTGCGGGAATTGCAGCAGGATTTCTGATCAGCATTCCTATCTGTAACAGTCCCAAGAGACAGTATCCCATCGGCTTTCATATTCTTCCGGTGATTCTGCTTTTGATCGCCTTCTATGGTGATATGTATTTTGCAGTTGGAGATGGACTGAAAAAAGTTCTCCAGGTAAGCCCGGTTGAAGCAGTGCGTGGAACCTACAGAATTAAGAACAAGAGTATCAAAAGAAGAAGCAGTGGAATATGGAGACTGCTGTTTGGTGTGGAAGGTGATTATGCCTATAAGAATATAAAAAGAAATAATGGAAGATTTATAAAAACTGTTATGGCAATGGTCTTTGGTATGGCTGTCGTAATAGTTGTAGGTGGCGTAACAGGAGTGATCTATAAATTCTATAAAGATATAGATGAGATGTATGGATATTATCAGCAGTTCATTGAAAATGATACGAATAGTATTTCTTCCAACGATGAGATGAGAATGGATCTATATTCTCCCGGAGCGCTAAAGAAGATCAGCGGTTCCAAAGGTATAAGTGATACCAAGTTTATGTACCAGTCCACCTTGTACACAGCTGAAGACAGGTGGGTTTATAAAAGAATGAACAAGAAATATTTAGAAGATACCTACGAGGGAAGCCTATATGGAATGGAAGGACCTTTGCTTGATCTGGATGATCCTAAGACACCTGAGGAAAAAGAAGCAAAGGAAAAGAAGGATGCCCGAAAGGCCTACAGAGACTTAGGTAATGGACTTGTGGATTATGAGGCACTTCAGCCAAAGGATGAGAAAAGGGACACATATGATACCGAAACAATAAATAATCTGCTGGACAGTGAAATAAATATCTATGGATATGATGAAGAAGATTACAGCAGATATAAGGACTGTCTGATTGACGGAACCACAGACCTTTCTGAAAATGGTGTGCTTCTCATAAACGCTGCCAAGGTTGCACCTAAAGAAGCAATTGAAACAAGTACCCTTCTGCTTGGTCAAGAAACATATCAGTTTCTGGATGTAAAGGTAGGGGATGAAATAAAGGTAGTAGATCCCGTTGAAATGTATAACCTCGTACAGGAAGAAAGAGACAGGGCGAAGGATAAAATAGAAAAATATGATGTTCGGCATAATCGTAGAAAAGAAGCCTGGATTCTTGATTCTGCCAGAGAAAAACTGATCGAAGAAGGAAAGTTCAAAACACTGGTTGTGGAAGGTATTGTAGAAACGGATCCTAATCGGAGATCACTTTGTCCGACGCTGGCAGT
The DNA here is from genome assembly GCA_024692605.1 of Eubacterium sp. Classification (GTDB taxonomy): domain Bacteria; phylum Bacillota; class Clostridia; order Lachnospirales; family Lachnospiraceae; genus Eubacterium_Q. Next base: position 1,042 of record JAILMQ010000026.1, on the reverse strand, counting down.
TCCTTTAGAAAACTATTATGAGATAACCGGAAAGACCGAGTCGGATTATAACGGAATCATGTTCCACATCAGTAACATATTCTGCCGTGATTTTGAAAATGAAGAATTTATCAATGCGATAAATGAAAGGCAGAATTATTACTTTGAAGGAATCAGTGAGACAAACCGTATGTATTATTCCTATACTTCGGTATTCCTTGAAAGTATAACTTACATGGTGTCGGGATTTAAAATAATGCTATGCATCGTTGCTATCATATTCGTGCTGATCATAATAAGTCTTCTCAATACTATGAATGTTACCATAAGCAGCCTGCAAATGAGGCGAAATGAATTCGCTCAGCTTAGAGCATTGGGAATGACAAAAAAGAGTCTGTTAAAAGCAGTCCTTCTGGAAGGCGGAATTGTCTGGATAGTATCCACGGTTCTGGGAGTTATAGTCGGAATACTTTTGGAATATGCAGTCTACTTAACAATCATGCGTTTGATAATTAATTCTCCGATGTACATCTTCTGGCCGGGAATAATAATCGCAGCAATCCTTTCCTTAATAGTTTTGACAGGTTCAAATTACATATTCTTTAAACAGATGAAACTGGATGTGGCCGGAGAACTTATCCGGTCCGGAGAGTAAGTTAACCCAATGGGGTCAGACCCCAATGGGTTGGTTTGGAAATTATAAGAGAGGAAACAAAATGATTAACAGAAAAACCTTCAGTATTATTGTATTAACTTTGTGTCTTCTGATATCAGGTATCATGGTGCCTTGCAAAAAATCCTTTGCCATGACACCCCGGGTGATGATGACGGAGTATTCGCTGGATAAAAAGGAAATCTATCCGGGAGATTCTTTTAATCTCAGCTTCAAGCTTAAGAATACATCGAAGAATTCGATTATGAATATGAAGTGTCAGGTGGTTTCCGACAAGGGAGAATTCCTTCCCGTGGACGGTGTGGGTACAACCTATGTGGCGGAGATAAAAGGCGAAGAGGAGCAGGAGTTTTCCTTTAATCTTGAGGCTGTTAAAAACCTTGAGGAAAA
>JAILMQ010000013.1 GCA_024692605.1 Eubacterium sp. | reverse complement strand
AGAATACTAGTAACAGTCCATACCAGAATATGGGACCTGCTGTGAACCAGGGACCATATAAGCCGCAGGGCACAGCTGCAAAACCAAGAAATAAAGTAAAGAAAAAGAAATCAGGAAAAACTTCATTTGCAAAGAAGCTGGGAATGACGGCTGCAGTTGCTGCAGTCTTCGGACTTGTGGCAGGAGGAGTTTTCCAGGGAATAGATTACGGAGTGGATAAGCTTCGTGGCAATAAGGAAGATACTACAATAGTTTCAGATAATAGTAGTGACGAAAGTGATGCTTCTGTATCGGATCCGGTAAAAACCCAGCAGGTTGGAAAGTCTGCCGGAACAGCAACCGTATCCTATGATGTGGCAGATGTAGTTGCAAAGACACAGCCTTCAATTGTGTCTATTACAACAAAGGTTACCCAGACGTATCAGTATTTCTTCCAGAGCTATGAGCAGGAAGCCTCCGGCGCAGGCTCAGGAATTATAATAGGGCAGGATGACGACAAGCTTTATATAGCAACAAATTATCATGTTATAGAGGATGCCAAGGAAATCAAGGTTGGTTTCAATGACGGCGAGATAGTAGATGCAGAGGTTAAGGGAAGCAGCAAGAATGATGATATAGCTGTAGTTGCAGTTGATAAAACAGCTATGAAGGATTCTACAAAGGATGCTATATCCGTTGCAACCGTAGGAGATTCCAGCAAGCTTCAGGTTGGTGAACCGGCCATTGCAATCGGTAATGCTCTGGGTTATGGACAGTCAGTTACTGTAGGTTATATCAGTGCTCTGGACAGACCGATCCAGGATGCACAGGGTACATTTATTCAGACAGATGCTGCAATCAATCCCGGTAACAGTGGTGGTGCCCTTATCGATGCAGAAGGCAAGGTAATAGGAATTAATTCCATCAAGTATGCTGATACTCAGGTTGAAGGAATGGGCTTCTCAATTCCTATAAATCATGCCATGACAATCATTAATTCCATAATTGAAGGTAAATCTTCGGGAAATGTAACTCTTGGAATTAACGGTGCTGAAATAAGCAGCGAGTACTCACAGATATACGGCTTCCCAATGGGAGTTTATGTAAAAGAAGCATTTCCGGGTGGATCAGCATATGATGCCGGAATTCACGCAGGTGATATTATAGTTGAATTTGACGGACAGGAAGTTTATACTATTGACGACCTTCATGAACTGCTGAGTCAGCATAGTGAAGGAGATACTGTGAATGTTAAACTGAGCAGGTCAGATCTTACGGGCAACTATGAAGAGGAAACTGTTTCAGTTACACTTAAAGCCGGAGATTAAGTAATGTATAAACTTATTGCACGAGATGGAAATGCAAAAAGAGCTGATTTTGATACGCCCCATGGAGTGATCCATACTCCAATGTTTATGAATGTTGCCACAGCTGCAGCAATCAAGGGAGCGGTATCGGCAGCTGATCTTGAACGGATAAAGACCGAGGTTATGCTATGTAATACTTACCATATGCATGTAAGACCCGGTGAAGATATTGTATATAAAATGGGCGGGCTCCATAGGTTTACAACATGGAGCCGGCCTATTCTTACTGATTCAGGTGGGTTTCAGGTTTTCTCTCTGGCAAAGCTCAGGAATATCAAAGAGGAGGGCGTTACATTTAGCTCTCATATAGACGGAAGAAAGATATTCATGGGACCTGAAGAGAGCATGAATATCCAGTCGGCACTGGGTTCAACCATAGCCATGGCATTTGACGAGTGTCCGCCGGCAAAGGCTGAAAGGAAGTATATAGAACAGTCTGTTGCCAGAACTGAGAGATGGCTCCTCAGGTGCAAACAGAGAATGGATGAGCTTAATTCCATGGACTTAACTCTGAATAAAGAACAGATGCTTTTTGGAATAAACCAGGGCGGCGTAATAGACGATATAAGAATAGATAATGCAAAACGTATTGCTGAGCTTGATCTTCCGGGTTATTCCATCGGTGGTCTTGCAGTAGGAGAATCCCATGAGGAAATGTATCACATACTGGACGTTACTGTACCTCATCTTCCTTTGGAAAAGCCTACATATCTGATGGGAGTGGGAACTCCTGCCAATATTCTTGAAGCAGTGGACAGAGGTGTTGACTTCTTTGACTGCGTATATCCTTCCAGAAATGGAAGACATGGACAGGTTTATACCAATCATGGAAAGCTTAATCTTAAAAATGCAAGGTTTGAACTGGATGAATCCCCAATTGATCCGGACTGTGACTGCCCGGTATGCAAAAGATATACTAAAAGCTATATAAGGCATCTGCTTAAAAGAGATGAAATGCTGGGTCTGAGATTTTGTGTCTTGCATAATCTTTATTTTTATAATAATATGATGGAGGAAATCCGAGAGGCAATAGAGCAGCACCGCTGGAAAGAGTATAAAGCGTGGAAACTGAAGTGCGTTTCGGGTGAAGAATAAAAAGGAGAAAACTTATGATAAACACATTGATGATTTTAAGCGGAAATGCCGGTGCCAAGGGAGGACTTGGCGGAAGTATTGGATTTATGGTTGTCTATATACTTTTCTTTATTGGTCTTATTTATTTCTTGTTTATCAGACCATCAAAGAAGCAGGCTTCACAGCAGGAGCAGATGATGAGCTCACTTAAGCCCGGAGACAGTATTATGACCACTAGTGGATTCTATGGAACTGTAATCGGAATTGATGATGATACTGTAATCGTTGAGTTTGGTAACAACAAGAATTGTCGTATTCCTATGCATAAGAAAGCAATTGCAGAGGTTGAAAGTGCAGATGCTGTACATGAGGAAGAAGAGGCTGAAGAGGAAGAGACAAAGCTGGGTAAGAAGAAAAAGTAAGGATGATCATTATATGAACATTTTTAAAAGAAAACTTTCTGCTATACTGATATGTTGTCTGCTGATGGGACTTTTATCAGCCTGTGGAGAAGCTGAAGAGGAAAAGGCATATTCTTCTCCATCCTTTACTACAAAGGAAGAGGAGACTGCTACTTCAACTGATTCCGGTGAGGAAAATGCAAGTATTTCCGATGCACTTATGATTGCAAGTTATACAGATGCCACTGTTTCAGATGCTGATAGTGCAGTGCCTGCTTCCCTAACAGATGCCCTTCCTATGGGAGTATATCAGGATAATGTATATTACAATGGTCTGGCAGAATTTAAGATAACTGTGGATGGATTTACCTGGAAGTTATATGATTCAGTGGAAGTGGCTTCAGCGACCGGAGCTACAGAGGATGATATAAATAATCTCTGGTATGGTTTCAGGTCTCCATATGAAGAGGAAACAACTTATGCTGCTATAGCATATAATCAGGAGACAGGTTCCAATATAATCGTATCCTATGTTAATCCGGAAGAGTATCTGATGCCTGAGTTTACTGCAAGACAGTATCTTGATATGGCTGCTTCCAGATATGATGGATTATCAGTAACAGATGTAACCTTCCTTGGACAGAAGTATTCCTGTCTTGATATACCGGAGGAATTATCAACCGTAGGTAGACGTACACAGTTTGCCATTGATAAGGATGGACTTATAATACTGATTACAATTACACTTAATGACACTACAACCTTAGAGGATGCTGTAAGTATTATGACTCCTCTATATTATTAGATAATCTATGAATTTAATCCGGAGTATTTATGTACTCCGGATTACCTTTTTATAAATAATAAGTGATAATATGAAGAATAATTCGAGTAGAGGAATAATTCATATACTTTTGGCTGCGCTGTGCTTTTCTTTGATGACATTGTTTCTGAAATTGGCAGGAGACCTTCCTACAATGCAGAAAGCATTCTTCAGAAATATTGTTGCACTTTTTATGGCGCTGGCTATTCTCTCCAGAAGTGAGGAGAAGTTTAAGATTCAAAAGAAGACTTTGCCGGGACTTTTAATGAGATGTATGTTTGGTACTGCCGGTCTTATTGCTAACTTTTGGGCGATAGATCATCTGGGCCTTGCGGATTCAAACATGCTGAATAAGATGTCACCATTTTTTGCAATGATCATGTCTATCTTTATTCTGAAAGAAGTTCCTGACATTTTCGAATGGATAACAATAGTTATTGCATTTATCGGTGTTGTCTTTATAGTCAAGCCCGGACTGGGGCTTGCCAGCCTTCCGGCACTGGTGGGACTTTTCAGTGGCTTTGGAGCAGGAACTGCTTATGCCTTTCTTAGAAAAGTAACCAGTAATGGCGAAAGAGGAACTATTGTGGTTATGTGTTTTTCGCTGTTTTCCACTTTAGTTACATTACCCTTTTTGATTTTTGATTTTGTACCTATGACGAAGCTGCAGCTGATATTCATGCTTTTATCAGGTGTATCAGCCATGGGAGGACAGATGAATATTACTGCTGCATACACTTATGCACCTGCAAAAGAGATATCAATCTACGACTATTCACAGGTTGTTTTCGCAGCACTTTGGGGAGTGTTGTTTTTCTCTGAAATTCCTGATATTCTAAGTGTCATGGGATATGTTATAATTATCGGTGCAGGTTTTGCGAGATGGCGGTATTCACTTAAGTATAAAGATAAAAAAGTTGATGGGAACTAAGTATGAAAAATAAAAACAGGGCAATGAGAAATATGTTGATAGGCATGATCGGTGCTGCTATATGTATGGCTGCTTCATGGCTTTCATTTGCATATGGAAAGGGTAATATCAGAAACGGTTTTATTCAGAGTAACTGGCCGAAGATGCCTATGATCAGATTTGAATTATCTATTATTCTGAATGCTATTGGTGTACCTATGTATTTCCTGGGTATCAGAGATATGACAAGAGCTGTTAATCTCTGCAAGAGAAGGGGAAATGTATCTGACTTCCGTATGGCAAAGATATTTGATATGGGAGCGAGTCTTGGTGCTATAGGATTTCTCTTTGTGAATTCAAGCTACAGTATCATGGCTATTGTTTATAAGCTTCTGTATGTTACTAATCTCATGGGCGCAGATATTATTGCTACAACAGAAGGAATGTTTTATTATCTGGCAATACCTGTTTTTGCTTATTATGTTTTGTCTATTCTTGGAGTTTCGATTCCATTTATTTACTTCCTGATTCAGGACAGAATGAGAGTAATGAAACTCTGTATATTCTTTAATCCGTTATTTATGCTGGGAGTGGGTGAACTCCTCAGACTGACTAAGATCTATTATCTGGTGGATTTTTCCAGTGCGGCAGTTCCTTTCGGATATCTGCTTCTTATGGCAGCAGGTATGTCACACACTGCAAAGCTCCCAACTTATGCAAGAAAGAGAAGAAGCGAGGATTAATATGAAACTGATTTCGTGGAATGTAAATGGAATAAGAGCCTGTGTTACAAAGGGCTTTAATGAAAGTTTTGCAAGTCTGGATGCAGATATCTTTGCAATCCAGGAAAGTAAGATGCAGAAGGATCAGCTACTTCTTGAAACTCCCGGATATCATCAGTACTGGGACTATGCAAAGAGAAAGGGTTATTCGGGAACAGCTGTGTTTACTAAGCAGGAACCTGTTTCAGTAGCCTATGGTCTTGGAATAGAAGAGCATGATCAGGAAGGTCGTGTTATAACACTGGATATGGATAAATACTTTTTCATCTGTGTTTATGTTCCTAATTCTCAGAATGAACTGAAGAGACTGGACTACAGAATGAAGTGGGAGGATGACTTCAGAAAGTATGTATCTGATCTGGCTGAAACTAAGCCTGTAATTATTTGTGGTGACCTGAATGTTGCCCATAAAGAAATAGATCTGAAAAATCCGGCTTCTAATCATAAGAACCCCGGATTTACGGATGAGGAAAGAGATAAATTCACTAAGCTTCTGGAGGCTGGCTTTGTTGATACCTTCAGACTTAAGTACCCGGATAAGGAAGAAGCTTATTCCTGGTGGTCATACAGATTTAATTCAAGAGCAAGAAACGCAGGGTGGCGTATTGATTATTTCCTGGTTTCAGAATCTATAAAGGACCGTGTTATAGATGCTAAGATTCATACAGATATCTTTGGCTCGGATCATTGTCCTGTAGAACTGGAAATAGATCTGTAAGCAGATTAATAAAGAATAATTATTATCTTGAATTAGGAAGAAATACATATTATAATGCGTTTAACATGTGGTTTTCAAAACTACATCCTATAATTAGTAAAACTATATTCTATGAGAGGATATCCTGAATGAGTACGAATAAAGATACCCCATCTTTAGAGTTTAAACCTGCATCCGGTGTGGCGGGGAAATACATTTCCTGCTGCGAGGATGAAAAGGGAAGACTTAAAGCTATTAAGTTTCATGATGATGATCAGTTTAACTTTGGATATGATATCGTAGATGAGCTGGCTAAAAAATGTCCTGATAAGACAGCCATGCTTCACATATCCCGGGAAGGTAAGGAAAGAAATATTACTTTTCGCGATATGATGATCTATTCAAATAAAACTGCTAATTATTTTCATTATCTGGGAATTAAAAAGGGAGACAGAGTTCTTGTCATATTGAAGAGACATTATCAGTTCTGGTTTACAATGATAGCTCTTCATAAGATAGGGGCGGTTGCCATTCCCTGTTCCTTCCTTCTTACAAAAAAAGATTTTGAATACAGACTCAGGGTCGGAAGTGTTAATGCAGTTATCTGCACTGCTGACGGAGATGTGGCAGGGGAGATAGTGAAGGCTTCCAAAAACTATCTGGGCCTTAAGGCGAAAATCCTTGTGGGCGGTTCCAAGGAAGGCTGGTCGAATTATAATAGAGATATAAGATTTTTCTCCAGTACCCTGAAGAAGCCTGCAAATTATGCCTGTGG
>JAILMQ010000002.1 GCA_024692605.1 Eubacterium sp. | reverse complement strand
TCTGACCTTACTTCTGTTTATGCGAAGCAGACAGAGTGGGCAGAAAAAGAAGGTTATAAGTGCAATGGTCCGTTGTTTGAAGTATATGTTACAGATCCATCTCAGGTTGCAGATGAAAAGGAAAATATCACAGAGGTTTATTATCCGGTTAAAAAGATATAGAAAAATAGAGGGCTGCTTCGTAGATATATCTACTTTAGCAGCCCTTTTTGCTTGTTGTTTTATTACAAATAAATTATTTAAGACCTGTCCATTTCCAATCAGATATTTCTGGCATATCTACACCAACATCATGGATGTATGTCTTATGTTCAACAAGCTTATCCTTCATCTTCTGTACAAGGAATGCACCCTTGTTTCCAAGCGATGGAAGGTGGTTGATCATAGCGATTACAAGGTTGAAACGGTCAATCTTATTCTGAACTCTCATATCGAAAGGAGTAGTGATTGTACCTTCTTCATGATAACCATGAACGTGGATGTTACGGTTATGTCTTGTATATGTAAGCTCATGGATAAGTGTTGGATATCCGTGGAAGGCGAATATGATTGGCTTATCCTTTGTGAAGATTGTATCATAGTCAACGTCTGAAAGTCCGTGTGGATGTCTATCCTTTGGCTCAAGTCTCATAAGGTCAACTACATTTACGAAACGAACCTTAACATCCGGCATTTCCTTATGCATGATATCAACAGCAGCAAGTGCTTCAAGGGTAGGAGTATCTCCACAGCAAGCAAGTACTACGTCAGGGTCATCACCATTATCTGTTGAAGCCCAATCCCATATACCGATACCCTGTGTACAATGCTTAACAGCCTGCTCCATGGTGAGCCACTGTGGTCTTGGGTGCTTACTTGCAACGATTGCATTTACATAGTTCTTACTCTTCAGACAGTGATCCATTGTTGAGAGTAAGCAGTTAGCATCTGGTGGAAGATATATTCTTACCACGTCAGCCTTCTTGTTAGAGATATGATCAAGGAATCCCGGATCCTGATGTGTGAATCCGTTGTGATCCTGCTGCCATACATTTGATGTAAGAAGAAGGTTAAGGGATGCGATAGGCTGTCTCCATGAAAGACCATTACATACCTTAAGCCACTTAGCGTGCTGTGCTGCCATAGAATCTATAATACGGATGAATGCTTCGTAGCTGGCGAAGAATCCATGTCTACCTGTAAGGATATATCCTTCAAGCCATCCTTCACACATATGCTCTGAAAGCATTGAGTCCATAACACGTCCATCTGCAGCGAGGAACTGATCTGTTCCTTCTTCAATTGGATTGTTCCAATCTCTGTTTGTTACTTCAAATACTTTGTTAAGACGGTTAGACATTGTCTCATCCGGTCCGAAAATACGGAAATTCTTCTGATCATCATTAAGCTTAAATACATCTCTGATATATCCGCCAAGTTCGATCATATCCTGTTTCTCAACTGTACCCGGCTGTGGAACGTCAACAGCATAGTCGCGGAAGTCAGGAAGTCTGAGGTCGTGAAGAAGCTTTCCACCATTTGCATGAGGATTAGAAGCGATTCTTCTGTCTCCCTTTGGCGCAAGTTCCTGAAGTTCTGGAATAAGACGCCCCTTCTCATCGAAAAGCTCTTCTGAATGATAGCTTTCCAGCCAGTCCTGAAGAATCTGCATATGTTCAGGCTTATCCATCATTACTGGAACCTGGTGAGCCTGGAATGATCCTTCAATCTTCTGTCCATCAACTACCTTTGGACCTGTCCATCCCTTTGGTGTACGGAGTACGATCATAGGCCATACAGGTCTTGTTGAATCATTATTTTTTCTTGCATTCTTCTGAATAGCTTTAATCTCATCAACAACGGTGTCGAGAGTTTCTGCCATCTTGCGATGCATTTCCTTTGGATCGGATCCTTCAACGAAGTATGGCTTCCATCCGTTACCCTTGAAGAAAGCTTCAAGTTCTTCATGTGAAAGACGTGAAAGAATAGTAGGGTTTGAAATCTTAAATCCGTTCAGGTGAAGGATAGGAAGTACTGCACCATCTGAAATAGGATTAAGGAATTTGTTTGACTGCCATGAAGTAGCAAGTGGGCCTGTCTCAGCCTCACCATCACCAACTACACATGCTGCAATAAGCTCCGGGTTATCAAATACTGCACCAAATGCATGGGCGATTGAATAACCAAGCTCACCACCTTCGTGGATTGAACCAGGAGTCTCAGGAGCAACGTGGCTTGAGATACCGCCTGGGAATGAGAACTGTTTGCAGAGTTTCTGAAGACCATCAATATCTCTACTGATGTTAGGATATACTTCGCTGTAAGAACCTTCAAGGTATGCATTAGCAACGAAGAAGTTTCCACCATGACCTGGTCCTGAAAGAAGGATCATGTCCTGATCATATTTGTTAATTACACGGTTAAGATGAACATAGATAAAGTTCTGTCCGGGAACTGTTCCCCAGTGACCAACTATCTTTTTCTTAATGTGTTCCTTCTGAAGTGGCTCACGAAGAAGTGGATTTTCAAGCAGATACAGCTGAGCTGCAGCCAGATAATTAGTGGCACGCCAGTACGCATCCATCTTCTCGAGATATTCCTCGGTGATTACGTCGTGTTTCATACTTTTTACCTCACTAATATTTTATTATTGAACTGCGAATTTATATATGGGTAAGACTCGCATATTCACAGCTATTATACATTATAAAAGCTGAATGTGAATCACCTAAAAATAATTTCGTGATATTACACTAAGAACCGCTGTTTATTCGCTATTTTATTATGGAAATAGAGTAGAGAAGCTGGTGGGAAAAGCATCCATCCTGGGTGTTTGCATATTCATATGATATATTTGTTTTCACAGAGCGGTAAGTAATGGATTGAAATAATGAATAATTAGCATTATTCTATATAGATAATGGGTTTTAGGAAAGATAAGAAAGAGGATTATTTGGTTTTGAAAAAATCAGAAAAAAGAAAATCATCAAACAAAAGAACGTTAACAAAAAGTTCGTCAAAAGAAGTACCATTAAAGGATAGATCGTTAGGTGAAAAAATATTAATTGGTATTTGCATATTTATTCTTACAGGTTTTCCTTTTATAGTTATTGTATGTGGACTAACTGTTGTGATTTATACTGGGATTTCTGAAAAGAAAGCCGATATAGAATATCGTTCGGAGAAAAGGGAATCAAACGAGAGTTTATATGGGAAGTATCTATATCTTGACAAGATAGATGAGGATGTCTATAAGGTTGTTTCAGAAGATGAAAATCCGGAGAAAAGACTTGAATGGAATGAAGAATTCTGCGGATATTATGATGATCTGTCAGATGGTTATGTGTGGTATGATGTTAAAAGAGAGCAATGGAGATACTGGTTTAATGGTATTTCATCAGATTATAAAGATTACGGTTGGATGGTATATAAACCGGAAGGGTGGAGAGTTCAAAAGGATTATGCAGATTGGATAAAACTTCCTGAGAAATATGACAGAAGCAAGCTTTGGTATATAAGGCAGGAAGAGTAGAAAATATATCTTTAAATCCTTTTACAATTAACACTTCAGTTATATCTATAGTCAGATAGACTTCATGTATTAATGTTTGTGTTGACAGATTAAAAAATGGAGAGTATTCTAAAAACATATTTTTTCAAAAATGTATTTTATTCAAGGAGTTTTATTACATGCGTAGATTAGTTCCCGCAACTTCACATCAGTGGATGAGATCATCTCTAGTCAGACTAGTGAATGGTTTTAATTTAATATGTGAAAGTTCAGGAATTAGAAAAGTGTAATATACTATATAATTTTATGTATTTAATATATTAGTATTTTCAAACCACCTATCTAGTTCGGATAGGTGGTTTTTTGATTATAAAGGAGGAATGACAGATGGAAGTGAATTACAGTATTATAGTCATTCCAGAGTACCAGGGAAATGGGCTGGGACGAGTCATTATGGAGCAGGTGATGGACTTTATACATGAGCAGTTAAAACCCGGATATAAGTTCATGGTGTCACTATGCTCCGCAAAGGGAAAAGAAGAGTTT
>JAILMQ010000231.1 GCA_024692605.1 Eubacterium sp. | reverse complement strand
GATTTTATCAGTGTGACCTTCGGTGCCGGGGGAAGTGCAAATTCCAACAGAACCATAGAGCTGGCTAAGAAGATCAAGAATGAATACGGAGTTGAGCCTGTGGTACATCTGACCTGTCTTCATTATGATAAATCGGAAATAGACACATTTGCTAAAATTCTTCAGGATGAAGGAATAGAGAATATTCTTGCCCTTCGTGGTGACAGATCACCAAAGGCTGAAGAAAAGGATGATTTTAAACACGCATCGGATCTTATAACTTATCTTAAGCCGGATCATGATTTCTGTTTCCTGGGAGCCTGCTATCCGGAAAGACATCCGGAGTCAGCAGATAATGTTGAGGATCTTAAGAATCTGAAAAAGAAAGTGGATGCCGGTGCCGAGATACTTCTTTCGCAGCTGTTCTTTGATAACGAACTGTTCTTCAGATTCTATGAAAACTGCAGGATTGCAGGAATAGATGTACCTGTTGTACCCGGAATAATGCCGGTTATCAATGCAGCTCAGATAAAGAGAATGGTAACTCTCTGCGGCGCATCATTCCCGGACAGATTCCAGAGAATAATCAACAGATATGAGGACAATAAGGAAGCACTGTTTGATGCGGGAATGTCCTATGCCCTCAGTCAGATAATCGATCTTCTTGTAAGTGATATCGATGGAATACATTTATATACAATGAATAATCCGGTGGTTGCAAGAAGAATATGCGAAGGTATCAGAAATATTGTTTAATATTGAATAAAATGCTTGATATTATTTATTAGTGCGACTATAATGTCATCTGAAAACTGGGGAGCTTGTTAAACGGGCTGAGAACAGTATGTATTTACTGGACCCATAACCTGATTTGGATAATGCCAACGTAGGGATATAAAGCAGCTTTGCTTATGAAAAATAACTGCAGATATATCCTTGGTGGTATATCTGCTTTTTTACGTAGAAAGGAATTATTATGTTAGGTGATTGTTTAGAAAATGTAAGAAAAAAAGTTCCATTGGTTCATAATATTACTAATTATGTAACAGTAAATGATGTGGCAAATGTTTTACTTGCATGTGGTGGAAGTCCTATCATGTCTGATGAACCGGAGGATGTTGAGGATATTACAAGCATATGCGGTGGTCTTAATATCAACATCGGAACACTTAACCAAAGTAGTATTAAGGGAATGTTCCTTGCCGGTAAAAAAGCCAATGAGCTTGGACACCAGGTACTTCTCGATCCTGTTGGTGCCGGTGCTTCTGCACTTAGAACTAACACAGCAGTAAAGCTTATGGATGAAGTTAAGTTTACTGTTATCAGAGGAAACATTTCCGAAATCAAAACCCTTGCTCTTGGAAGCGGAACAACTAAGGGAGTTGATGCTGATGTGGCAGATGCTGTAACGGAGGAAACTCTTGACAAGGCTGTTAAGTTTGTTAAGGACTTTGCAAAGAAGAACGGTTCTATAGTTGCTATAACAGGTGCTATTGATCTTGTGGCAGATGGAGAAAAATGTTACGTAATAAGAAACGGCCGTCCTGAGATGGGTAAGATAACCGGAACAGGCTGCCAGCTTTCTGGAATGATGACGGCATTTCTTGTTGCAAATCCTGATAATCTTCTGGAGGGAGCTGCAGCTGCAGTATGTACCATGGGGCTTGCAGGTGAGATTGGCTGGGATAATATGCAGGCCGGAGACGGTAATTCAACATACCGTAACCGTATAATAGATGCAATCTTCAATATGGATAAGGATGCTCTTGATAAGGGGGCAAAGTATGAGATTCGATAAAAAAGATTTACTTTTATATGCCGTGACAGATCGTCATTGGCTGAATGGCAGAACACTGTATGAGGTGGTAAAGGAAAGCCTTGAAGGTGGAGCTACATTTATCCAGCTCCGTGAAAAGAATCTGGATGATGAAACATTTTTTGAAGAGGCTAAGGAACTTCAGGAACTATGCCGAGAATATAATGTTCCGTTTATAGTTAATGATAATGTTGATATAGCATTAAAGATGAATGCTGATGGTATTCATGTGGGACAAAGTGATATGGAAGCCGGAAATGTCCGTGCCTTACTTGGACCGGACAAGATAATAGGGGTTTCGGCAGCGACTGTTGATGAGGCGGTACTTGCGGAAAAAAGAGGAGCAGATTATCTAGGAGTTGGAGCGGTATTTCCAACGGGTTCCAAGGATGATGCCCGTGAAGTTGATTATAAAACCTTAAAGGCAATATGTAATGCAGTTTCTATTCCGGTTGTGGCAATCGGAGGTATCACTAAGGACAATATAAAAGAACTTGCCGGAAGCGGGATTGAAGGAATTGCAGTAATAAGTGCAATCTATGCCCAGGATGATATTAAGAAAGCGGCAGAAGACTTAGTACTTGAGGTAAAAAAAATAACAGACCGGCCCATGGCGTAGTGAAATGTAATACATTTTACAGTCTGTTCATAAGCGGTATATCGGGGGCACCACTTTATATCGCTATATAAAAGTAATGATGTGGCTGCGTAAGCAGTAAAAAAGGAAAGAAGGAATGAATTATGAACACAGCATTAACAATCGCAGGAAGTGATTCCAGCGGAGGCGCCGGTATACAGGCAGATATTAAGACTATGACTGCAAATGGTGTTTTTGCCATGTCAGCCATAACAGCCCTGACTGCTCAGAATACTACCGGCGTTACAAGTATCATGGAAGTAACGCCGGATTTTTTATCTGATCAGTTAGAAGCAGTCTTCACTGATATATATCCGGACGCAATTAAAACAGGAATGGTTTCATCCATCAGTCTTATTGAAGTTATTGCGGATAAGCTGAAAAAGTATGAAGCTAAAAATATTGTTGTTGATCCTGTAATGGTGGCAACCAGTGGATCAAAGTTAATAAGTGATGACGCTATTGAAACACTGAAGGAAAAGCTTCTTCCACTGGCAACAGTTATTACACCTAATATTCCGGAAGCAGAGGTTCTTTCCGGAATATCTATTTCATCCGAGGATGAGATGATCGAAGGGGCGAAGCTGATATATGAAAAGTATGGTTGCGCTGTACTTGTTAAAGGCGGACATCAAATCAATGACGCCAATGATCTTCTTTATAGAGAAGGTGGTTATGTATGGTTTAAGGGAAAGAGGATTGATAATCCTAATACTCATGGAACCGGTTGTACACTTTCCAGTGCCATTGCATCTAATCTTGCTAAGGGTGAAAGTCTTGATAATGCAGTAAAATATGCAAAGAATTATATATCAGGAGCTCTTTCAGCTATGCTGGACCTTGGTAAGGGCAGTGGCCCTATGAATCATGGATTTAAAATTGATGCAGATTATACGGAGGTTTAGGCAGATGTCTGAAAATGAAATAAAGATAGAAGAGAGAAATAATCAGGAGACAGAAGGAAAAACCTCTGTTCTCAGTAACAGTCTTATATGGTTTGGAGCGGGCGTATCCATAGCGGAAATTCTTACAGGAACCTATATAGCTTCCCTTGGATTTGGTAAGGGAATTGCAGCAATAGTTCTTGGACATATCATCGGCGGCATTATGATGTTTGCTGCCGGAATGATTGGTGGAAGAACCGGCAAAAGTGCCATGGAAACAGTTAAGATGAGCTTTGGTGAGAACGGTGGAAAGTTTTTCTCCCTGCTGAATATACTCCAGCTGGTTGGCTGGACTGCAATTATGATATATGATGGATCCCTTTCAGCTGATGCTATCTTTTCAACAGGATCCTGGATATGGGCAATCGTTATCGGGGTTCTGATCCTGGTATGGATACTTATTGGTATTACCAATCTTGGAAAGATCAATACCATAGCCATGGGAGCACTGTTTATTCTGAGTATTATCCTGTTTAAGGTAATATTCTTCGGCAAGGGCTCTGCTTCGGAAATACCTTCCGACGGTCTTACATTTGGAGCGGCTGTAGAGCTCAGTGTGGCAATGCCTCTTTCCTGGCTGCCTCTTATCAGCGATTACACAAGGGAAGCAGAGAAACCGGTTAAGGCAACTGCGGCATCTGTTGTAACCTATAATCTGGTGAGTATATTTATGTATATAATCGGAATGGGAGCGGTTATTTATACAGGTGAATACGATATTGCTTCCATAATGGTAAAGGCGGGACTTGGAATAGTGGGTCTTATAATCATTGTATTCTCTACCGTGACAACTACATTTCTTGATGCTTATTCAGCAGGTGTATCCTGCGTTTCAGTATGGAAGAAGATTAATGAGAAGTGGGCGGCAATAGCGGTTACCATTATAGGAACTGTAGCGGCATGCCTTTTTCCTATGGATGATATAACAAACTTCCTTTATCTCATAGGTTCGGTATTTGCACCAATGATCGCAATTCAGATTGCGGATTATTTTATTCTGAAAAAGCCATCCTTTGAGGGAAGGTTCATTAGTTTACATAATATCATAATTTGGATAATGGGATTTGTTGCTTACAGACTTCTTATGAAAGTTGATATAATTGTGGGAAATACATTGCCTGATATGGTAATAACGATTATTATATGTGTATTATGGTGGTTGATTTCCCAAAAACTTATTAAGGAAAAAGAATGAAAACAAGTCTCAGAATACTAAATCGTAATACATTAAAATATATAGCGATTATAGCAATGCTGCTGGATCATGTTGCGGAAGGCTTCCTTCCGCAGCTTTCCTGGCAGTACCAGCTGATGCGTTTTATCGGCAGGCTGACAGGTCCGGTAATGGCGTTCTTTATAGCAGAAGGCTTCATTCATACCCATGACAGAGACAGATATGGAAAGAGACTTGCAATCTTTGCACTTATTTCATGGGTGCCCTACAGTCTCTTCAGATATGATGGCTGGCCATCTATATCTCAGAGTGTTATTTTTACTTTGCTTCTGGGATATGTTGCGATTTACATCTGGGACAGAGAAGACATATCTAAAAGTGGTAAGATTGTTACCACGGCTGCATTATGTGGATTATCTATCCTGGGAGACTGGGGAGTTTCTGATGTACTGTGGCCAGTGTTTTTCTTTATATATAAGGATAAGCCGGTTCAGAAATGGCTGAGTTACTATATAGCTGCAGCTCTTTATATATGGCCGGCGTTTTTTGATTTTAGGGGATCTATGTATAACCTGGGGCTGCTTTTTGTTCCAATTATTCTTATTTTCCTATATAATGGTGAAGGCGGAAGAAAAAAAGCTATTCATAAATGGTTTTTCTATGTATTTTATCCCTTACATTTACTGGTTCTGTTTATTTTTAAAAAATTAATTTAGTTTTTAATCTTTTTTTAATCTTTTCCTAAGGACAGTTTTATTTATTAAGATTATAGTAATAACTGTCAAAAGGAAACAGCCTGAATTCAGGCAGATATAAATAATAATGAAAGAGGTTAAAAAATGGATAATTTCGAAAAGGTTGAAAAGTTAGTAGCAAGAGCAAATGTATCATATGAGGATGCAAAGAAAGCGTTGGAAGAGGCAAATGGTGATATCCTTGATGCAATGATCATTCTTGAGAAGCAGGGTAAGGTAAAGCAGCCTGAGCATTCAGTGTTCTCAACAAACCCTGAACAGCAGGAAAGCACTTACAGAGATGTTCCTGCAACAATAGAGAGAAGCACAAAGGAAGATGCAAAGGGATTCTTCAAAACAGTTGGAGATGCAATCAAGAAAGGTTTCCAGTATACTGTAGATAATTCTCTTAAGATAGAGAGAAAAGGTGAGGTGGTTTTCAATATTCCGCTCTGGCTTACAATAATACTTCTGCTTGGTGCATGGCATCTTCTTCTGATAATAATGCTTGTTTCCTTGTTCTGCGGATGCAGATATTCAATCGTTGGAAAGAATGATTCCAGGGAAGTAAATGAGATTCTTGGACAGGCAACTGATTATGCGGAAAAAGCTAAGAATAGTTTTACAAGTGACAATGCATCAGATAGCGTTGTAGCAGAAGGTACTGTAGAGGGAACAGTAGAAGATACTGTACAAAATACAGAAGATAATAATGCAGAAAACTAATATAACTGTAGCATATAAGAGCTGCAAGAAGGATTGATCATGGGAGCATATATTCTGGTAGTAGAAGATGAAGAAAAGCTGGCCAGGTTTATAGAACTTGAGCTGAGGCATGAAGGATATGAAGTGGATAAAGTCATGAATGGGCGTGATGCACTGGATATGGCAGTGAGTAACGATTATGACTTGTTACTACTGGATATAATGCTTCCCGGATTAAACGGACTTGAGGTCCTGAGAAGACTTCATAAAGAAAAGAATGTACCTGTAATTCTGCTTACTGCAAGAGATGCGGTAATGGATAAGGTTTCCGGACTTGATGCAGGGGCAGTGGATTATATTACAAAGCCCTTTGCTATCGAGGAACTTCTGGCAAGGATAAGAGTAGCTCTTAAGCTGCATGGTAATTCAGCGAATAATATTGAGGGTGCTTCTTCGAAGCCTCAGGAGCAGGCTGAAGAAGGAGTTTATAAGTGGAATAAACTTATTCTTGACGATAAGAAACATATGGTTAAGTATGACGGGCATAGTATTGATCTCACCAATAGAGAATTTATTATGCTGAGAGTCCTCCTGGAAAATATGGATATAGTTCTTTCCAGAGATACGCTGCTTGAAAAGGTTTGCGGCTATGATTATCTGGGAGAAACAAATGTTATAGATGTATATGTGCGTTACCTCAGATCCAAAATAGATGAAGTATTTAATGTGCATATGATTCAAACTGTAAGAGGTGTAGGGTATGTCATCAAATCAGAGTAAAACCAGAAATACGAAGAATGTGACATCCATTGCCAGAAAGCTCCATAATCTGCTTATTAGGCGAAAAATTGGGGCTTTTTTTGCTGCGGATTTATTCCTCTTCCTTTCAATAGCATCCATATGGATCCTGCAGCTTGAGATGGGAAATATCGGTAAGATAGAGCCCGGATATCAAAGATATTTTACCATCCGGGGAGAAGGAATCGTTAATCTAAGATATATCGTTAAATCCGGAGGGGATATTCTGATTGAGGAAAAGGCATACATGCCTTTAGTTGTAGCCCTTAGCTTTGTGGGGGTTGCTGTAATTTTTCAGTTTATCGGAGTAGTATTTTCCTTCTATGCAGAATACAGAAAGATTAAGAAGATTCTTAATCCCATTAACGAGATTGCATTAAAGGCAGACGAACTTAGTAAGCTTTCCTTTGATGAGAGTAAGTACCACACAATAGAAAACGCCATTGAAAATATATCTCCTCAGCAGACGACGGAACTTTCTCTCGGGGATCCTTCCCTTCAGGGAATAGAAGCTGCCATGAATAATATGCTTAACAAAATGCATGATACTTATATGCAGCAGGCCAGATTTGTAAATGATGCTTCCCACGAGCTAAGAACTCCGATAGCTGTTATACAGGGATACGTTAATATGTTGGACAGATGGGGAAAAGAGGATGAGGAGATTCTCGATGAATCCATAAATGCCATTAAGAATGAATCGGATCATATGAATCATCTTGTGGAGCAGCTGCTTTTCCTGGCCAGAGGAGATGCCGGAAGAAATACCATGACCTTCGAGGATACTTCATTAAATACTATGATGAATGAGATATATGAAGAATCCCTGATGATAGATGAAAAGCACATTTACAGATATGAAGAAAGAGCGGAAAATGTGCATATTACCTGTGATGTATCCATGCTTAAGCAGGCTATGCGAATACTGGTGGACAATGCTGCAAAATACACACCGGAGGGACAGGATATTGAACTTTGTGTAGGCGAAACAGATGATGGATTTGGATATATTCAGGTTCAGGATTCCGGAATAGGAATGGAAGAAGTTGATGTAAAACACATGTTTGAAAGATTCTACAGAGCTGATGATACCAGGAAGATTCAGGGAACAGGTCTGGGGCTTTCAATTGCACGATGGATTGTAGATAAACATGAAGGACATTTTGAAATAACTTCAAGAAAGGAACTGGGTACAAGAATAAGAATTTTAATAAAGAAAAATCTTTAGACTTTTACGGCATTTCAATTGATGAATATCACAATAAATGTTATAATATAAGTTGTTTTAGAAAAATATGGAAAAGATTTCAAGGGATTTATGAGTAAAAGTACATTTTTAGAAGATAATGAAGTGAATACCGGAAGGCAGGAAGAGCTGGATATAATGAAGGCTATTATTATATTCTTTTTGGCTGGTATTCATTGTTTTGTAGAATGTACGACAAATGAAGACTTGAATTATGGGATTCCATATTTTTTTGATAGTGTTTTAGGTGGTCCCCTGGCAGCACCTATGTTTATCTTTATGATGGGAATAGGCCTCAGATACTCAAAAAGAAATGATGCCGATCATCTTTTTAAAAGATCAATACATATCTTTATTACAGCCATCGCACTTAATGTAGCGAGATTTTTAATACCATCACTTATAGGTTATGCCGTTTCGAAGGATTATAAGATGTATATAGAACATCTTCCATATAAATTCTTTGGTAATGATCTTTTGAATTTTGCTTTTCTTGCAATGCTTTTGATGTCACTTATGAGATATCTTAAGTTAAAGCCATGGACAATCTGGTTCGTGGCACTTGGATTAAACCTGTTTGCAATGGTATTTAACAGTCTTGATTTTAATAATGTATATCTGAATGTTATATTGGGACATTTTATAGGTGTTCAGGTGGAAGAAGAGATTGTTGTATCAGACTTTCCGCTGCTTATCTGGTTCTTTATGTATGCAAGTGGATATGTATACGGTGGATATCTAAAGCGCATGAAGGATAGAGGAAAGTTTTATAAATATGTTTCCCCGGTTTCACTTATACTGGTGTTAGTAATATATCCTGTTGAATACTATGGACATTTTGGTATGATGGGTGGAAAGGGTGCAAATGTTTTCTATCACATGAAAACACCTGAGATGATTCTTTGTATTCTGAATGTGTTTGCACTTGCAGGAGTTTATTATCTGATAAAGGACCGTATTTCTGATAAATTAAAGGATGTTATAATTAGAACAAGCAAGAATATTACCATTGTCTATTTTATTCAATGGGTTCTTGTCTGGTGGACTATCAATCTTTTTATTTATTTAATAAGAGGTTCCAAGTATCTTACACCGATTCCCGGATTGATACTTGGTATTATACTTGGTTTTGCTTCTGTTATTCTGGCTGATTTATGGTCAGAAAGCAGGAAGAAAAAAAGGGAAAGAAGTAATGAAAAAAAGTCTTAAAATAAAATTTATATTTGGTCTTCTTCTTCTGGGCGTCGTACTTATTCTTGTTCTTGGACGATTAACGTCTTTATTGGTTAAGGATGCCATGATGGAACAGTATTCGTACTCCAGTGGCGCACTGACCCAGTCTATTGCTGACCATTTAGATGGGGATAAGATCAATTTCTATATAAAAAATTATCGTGAAGATGATTATTATAAATATACCAGAGATTATCTTGTTGATCTAAAAAAGAGTTTTGATCTTCAGTATTTATATATTTATGTACCTGGTGAAAACGAATTCACATATATCTGGGATGCTTCATATATGGATTATGATACTAAAATCCTTGGATATAAAGAGAAGTATTCTACCGGTGGAAAGAAAATGACTGAGGATATACTGGAGAATGGGGCTACCGGCAAGTTGTATGAGATATCATCTTCCCAGTATGGACGAAGTGTTTCTTCTGCCTGTCCGATATACGATAGTAAGGACAGGGTTGCCGGTATTGTAGTGGCTGACCTTTCTACAAAAAAACTTGAATTAACAAACAGAGTTATCACAATATTTATAACCGGCATCATAGCATTTATCATGATCGTTTCTATCATCATCTATTATCTTTTTATTAAAAAGAGTGTGATAAAGCCTATTAAAAAGCTTACAACCGAAACAAAGGACCTTGTGACCAATATCGAAGCCGGAAATCTATTTAAGTCCGATATTAAGACGGGGGATGAGATAGAGGAACTTTCCAATTCCTTTGAACAGATGGGTAATGAACTTAGAGAGTATATCGAAGAAAATACTCTCATCACTGCTGAAAAGGAAAGGATTGGAGCGGAACTTGATATGGCTGCATCAATTCAGGCAAATCAGCTTCCAAGTATATTCCCACCTTTCCCTGACAGAGATGAATTTGATATATATGCTTCAATGAATCCGGCAAAGGAAGTTGGTGGAGATTTCTATGATTTCTTCTTTGTGGATAAAGAGCATTTTACAATCCTGATTGCAGATGTTTCCGGAAAAGGTATTCCTGCCTCTCTGTTTATGATGATTTCGAAAAGTCTTATTAAGAACTTGCTTCAAAGCGGAGAAACTCCGGGTAAAGCCCTGGAGAAGGTGAATAATCAGCTTCTTGAAGGTAATAAGGACGGACTGTTCGTAACAGTCTGGATGGCGCTTATAGATCTTTATACAGGAAAATGTACAGTTGTAAATGCCGGTCATGAACATCCGGTAGTCTGCAGAAAAGGCGGTAAGTATGAGCTTATTAAATACAGACATTCACCTGCTGTTTCAACTTTTGAAGGAATGAAGTTTAAGGAACATGACTTCCAGCTGGAGCATGGTGATAGTGTATTTGTATATACAGATGGAGTTCCTGAAGCAGTAAATGCGGATTTGAAGATGTATGGTACGGATCGACTGGTAGAGGTACTGAACAAGAATATTGATGCAGATGTAAAAGAGACCATTTCTGCTGTAACAGAAGATATCGATAAATTCGTAAATGGAGAAGAGCAGTTTGATGATACTACAATGCTCTGTTTTAAGTACAGGTAGTTAATGGGAGGTTGCAACAAAGCAATTTACCTAGTATAATAATCTAAATATATTTTTTGGAGGTTACAATATGTTAAACGTAGAAAAAAAGCTTAATGGATCAGAACTAGTTGTTGAAGTGGGTGGACGTCTTGATACATCTACATCTCCAGAACTTGAGAAAGAGTTAAAGGATTCACTTGGTGGAATCGATAAGCTTGTATTGGATTTTGCTAAGCTTGAGTATATTTCATCTGCCGGACTTAGAGTTCTTCTCGCTACACAGAAGACCATAAACGGACAGGGCGAGATGAAGATTATAAACGTTAGTGAAACTATTATGGAAATCTTCGACATGACAGGATTCTCTGATATTCTGGATATCGAAGAATAATATATTAATAATGTATGAGGTCGGTTGATGAAGGAAATTACTGTTGGTGCGAAAATTGAAAATATTAATGTAGTCATTAACTTTATCAATCAGGGGTTAGATGAAACTGGTTGCCCTGAAAAAATGAGAAAGCAGATAGATATAGCAGTAGATGAATTGTTTAGTAACATCGCTCAGTATGCATATGGGGAAAATGTTGGCGATGCCCAGATATGTGTGGGATTTGAAAACAATCCAAAAACTGTTGTTATTTCATTTGCTGATAAAGGAATACCTTATAATCCTTTGGAAAAGGATGATCCGGATGTTACTCTTTCAGTAGATGATCGTCCGATTGGCGGATTAGGAATCTTTTTAGCGAAGAATATTATGGATTATATTTCATATGAATTCAAAGAGGGAAAGAATATTCTTACCGTAAAAAAACAGTTTTAGGGTGAATACATGAAGATTGAATAAGTAAATTCTTTGCTTTGTCTACTATAGCATTAGGGGCGTGTGGATTTAT
>JAILMQ010000211.1 GCA_024692605.1 Eubacterium sp. | reverse complement strand
CATAAATGGTCCGTCCTATCGATTGAAAGATCAGATGCAATTCATGAGTGAAGAAGCCTAAAAATTACAAAATAAGAATGTAGGTTTTTATACATGCTTATTTTGTAAAAAACCTACATTTTTATCTTGACATTTGCAATTTACGCTGAGAGGATGCAAGCGGCGGCTAAGATAAAAGACTTTTTCTCTATTTCTTAGCCGTTTTCTTGAAATTTACGCTGTGAGGAAGCAAGCGGCGGCTATGATAAAAGACTTTTTCTCTATTTCTTAGCCGTTTTCTTGAAATTTACGCTGAGAGGAAGCAAGCGGCGGCTATGATAAAAGACTTTTTCTCTATTTCTTAGCCGTTTTCTTAAAATTTAAGCTGAGAGGAAGCAAGTTGTGGCTAATATCTGCCAAATAGGACAAACAAAAGGGCAACCAATGGGGACAACCAAAAGGGGCAACCAATGGAGTCTGTCTCCGTTGGTTGCCCCAGTGATTTGTTATTCCAGTTCAGCAAGTTTTTTCTCGATGGACTTGATCACAATCTTCAATGCTTTTATGCGGGCATATTTTTTATCGTTTGATTCCAGGATATGCCATGGAGCGAAGGTTGTGTTGGTTTTCTGAAGCATTTCATCGATTGCTTCTTCGTAGAGGTCCCACTTCTCTCTGTTGCGCCAGTCTTCGTCTGTTATCTTCCACTGCTTTTCAGGGGTGTTCTGGCGGTCGGTGAATCTGGCAAGCTGTGTATCTTTATCTATCTGAACCCAGAACTTGATTATGACTGCATTCCAGTCTGCAAGTTCTTTCTCAAATTCGTTTATCTCGTTATAAGCTCTCTGCCAGTCATTTTCTGAGCAGAAGCCTTCAAGTCTCTCTACCATTACTCTGCCATACCAGGTGCGGTCGAATATAGCTATATGTCCGTCCTTTGGAAGGCGGTTCCAGAATCTCCACAGATAATGTCTTGCTTTTTCTGCAGGCTCCGGACTGGCGATAGGGTGAACCTCATAACCTCTTGGATCAAGAGCTGCGGCAATTCTTTTTATATTACCGCCCTTTCCGGCTGCATCCCAGCCTTCATAGGCGATTATTACAGGAATCTTCTTGTGATATAATTCGTTATGAAGCTCGGATAATCTCTTCTGAAGGGTATCAAGCTCTTTTTTATATTTTTCTTCATCTATAGTTTTATCCAGATTTACTTCTGCCAGCTTTGGAATAGCCTTCATAGGAAATGTATTCTGCAGCATAGGTGCATTGATCTTTGCATCTGCATTCTTGATGGCAGTATCGATACTGGATATAAGTATCTCGGTCATCTGAAGTTCTGACCACTTCTTGTTTGAGGAATCAATAAAATACCATGGAGCCACAAACTGATTTGTAGCTTCGATATATTCGTCGTAAACACTAAAGCATTTCTCATAATGCTTATTCTGCCATTTATCCTTGGATGATACACGCCACTTTGTATAATCGCTGCTTTCAAGTTCCTTAAGTCTCTTCTTCTGAATCTTTTCATTGATGTGGAAGAAGAACTTAACAACAAGGTAGCCGTTATCATTAAGCTGTCTCTCAAAACGCTTTATACTTGTAAGCTGTGACTTGTATTCTTTCTTATTGATGATTCCATGAAGATATTTTCCGGTAACTTCATCCATCCAGCTGCCGTCAAAGAAGGAAATCTGACCAGCCTTTGGAATTCTTACAAAATATCTGTAGAGGAAGGGTCTTCTGATCTCCTCTATACTCTCCTGTGACAGGGTTTCACACTTGAAGAATCGTGGATCCAGATTCTTGATTATTCTACCAAGAACACTTCCCTTTCCTGCAGCTCCCCAGCCGTCCATAATAACCAGTACGGGGAGCCCCTTCTCCTTAATGATCATCTGCCTTTTGGCCAGTTCAAAACGTGCTTTCTCCAAACGCTGGGATATCTCCTCATCACTTGGTCTTTCTTCTTTTACCCACTCCTTTAACATGAATACACCCCCATTTCTGTAGTAATTAGCTCGTAATACTATTTATTATCACAGTATTATGTTAACCAATGTATGAACATGCGGCAAGTGCTGCAACAGCCCCATCTGATGCAGCGGTTGTAAGCTGTCGGACTGCTTTAGTTCTGCAGTCTCCTGCAACAAAGATACCAGGTGTTTTTGTAAGGCAGCTTTCATCAGCTACAACATATCCGCCCTTATCCAGATCAGCAACCGGTGCAAAATCCCCATTATCCGGTTCCTGTCCTATTGCGATAAAAAGTCCGGAAACAGGAATCTCCCTTTCCTCGCCGGTATTCTTATCCTTAACAACAACAGCCTCAAGAGCCTTATCCCCTTTCAGCTCAGCAACTGTTGAATTCAAAACAAACTCAATATTATCCTTGGTCTTTACTGCCTCAAGATTCTGTGGTTCACCACGGAACTCATCTCTTCTATGAATTATGTAAACCTTGTTACAATAATTTGTCAGGAATAATGCATCCTCAAGAGCTGTATTTCCACCACCATTTACAGCTACATCCTTCCCCTTGAAAAATGCGCCGTCACAGGTTGCACAGTAGGACACGCCGCGACCTGTCAGCTTCTCTTCATTATCCAGCCCCAGATGTCGG
Source organism: Eubacterium sp. (assembly GCA_024692605.1). Lineage (GTDB taxonomy): Bacteria > Bacillota > Clostridia > Lachnospirales > Lachnospiraceae > Eubacterium_Q. The sequence continues at coordinate 6,931 of JAILMQ010000211.1, read as the reverse complement.
TTCTTTGCGCCTGTTGCAATGATAACAGCCTTAGCTTCGTATTCCTTTCCGGAATCAGTAGAAACTTTGAAAAATGTACCACCCCCGGAAGCTTCATCCGTGCCCCCGTCCTGACTCACTACGGAATTCACCCGGTCATAAATCACCTCTGCACCGAGCTCAGTGGCCTGCTCGTAAAGTCCCATTGAAAACTCAAATCCACTTGTCTTCTTGATTCCCGGATAATTAGCAATCTCCGGAGTATTTACAATCTGTCCGCCCACCGTCAGTTTTTCAAAACAAACCGCGTGTTTACCGGTTCTTTCTACATAAATCGCAGCAGAAAGTCCGGCCGGACCTGCTCCTATAATAATAACATCTATCACCATAAACCTCCATGTGATCTAATACATATTCTTATGAAAAAAGAACAATGCAAAAACACATTGTTCTTTTATATATTACTCAGCAACTACTTCTTCGATTTTCTGCTTTGGAACAGCACCAACTAATCTATCGGCCTCTTCTCCATTCTTGAAATATATCATACATGGAATACTTGATATACCATACTTAATTGCAAGGCCTTCTGCCTCATCAACATCTATAGCAGCGAACTTAACGTCCGACTTCTCATTTGAAAGCTGCTCAAGTATAGGGGCCATCATCTTACATGGTCCACACCAGGTTGCAAAAAAATCTACAAATACAGGAATATCACTTTTCAGAACTTCTTCCTCAAACTGATCTTCTTTTATATGAACTACTGCCATTACTTTACCTCCTCTTCCACATTACCAAGTATCTTATAGAGAATCTGATAAAGAGTTTCAGCTTCCTTTTCAGTTATCTGCATACATCCGCCCATCATAGCCGGAACCTTAACTGCTTCATCTTTAAGAGCATCACCTTTATCAGTTATCTCTACTATAACACTTCTTTCATCATCTTTCGATCTTTTTTTTTCGATATAACCCTTTGCTTCAAGTTTTTTTATAACAGGAGTAAGGGTTCCTGAATCAAGGTATAATGCTGCTCCTATGTCTTTTACATTTGCCTCTTTCTTATCCCAAAGCACCATCATAGTTATATACTGGGTGTATGTAAGGTCCAGCTTATCCAGGAAGGGCTTGTAGTGCTTTGTGACAGCCTTAGAACAGGCATACAGTGGAAAACATAGCTGATTTTCTAATCTTATACAATCATATTTACCCATAATTCATCTCTTTTCTGATTTATTTAATAGATCAATTATACAATATTATCAAATGATTTTCATCAGTTCTTCGAATAATATATCAGCAAATTTACATCAGTTCTTCGAATAATTTATCAGCAGATTTACATCAGCTCTTCAACACATTTAGCAACTTCTTTCATGTCAGCTGTTGGTTCAAATCTGGCAACAACTTCACCCTGGCGGTTAATGATGAACTTTGTAAAGTTCCACTTGATCTCAGGATTATTCTTATAGTCCTTATCAATCTTCTTAAGCATTGTTGACATCATAAGTGCCTTAGGTCCTTTACCAAAGCCTTCGAAACCTTTCTCTTCCTTAAGGAACTTGAAGAGGTCGATTGCATTTTCCCCATTAACATCAGACTTTTTCATCTGAGGGAACTGAGTATTATACTTAAGCTGGCAGAACTCATGAATCTCTTCATCAGATTCAGGTGTCTGGCCTGCAAACTGATTACAAGGTACATCTACTATCTCAAAGCCCTGGTCATGGAACTTCTCATAAATTGCTTCGAGATCTTTATAGTGTGGAGTAAAACCACATCCCGTTGCTGTATTGACAACCAGAACAACTTTACCCTCGTAATCCTTCATATCTACAAAACTTCCATCGGGTGCTTCAACTTTGATATCATAAAACTTCATATTGACATCCTCCTTAAAATATAACTTTTTATAAATGTTTCTTATCTTATCAATCTAAACAATTTAGGTTGTGTACAATTTAATTATACACAACCCATTTTGAATGTCAACAAAAATTTTTAAAATTTTTTAATACCTAGATTTCCGCCTCCCAGAATATCTCGTCCAGGGTTTTATCCAACTCCCTGCAGATACTTATGCAAAGCTTTATAGTTGGATTATAATCTCCCTTTTCAATAGAGTTGATAGTCTGCCTGGATACTCCCACCTTTTCGGCAAGTTCAGCCTGTGACATATCCTTGGCTGCCCGGGCGGATTTGAGTTTTAGATTCTTCATGCTTCCGCCCTCCTATTCTTCCTCATCATCTTCATCCATATCTTCATCTTCTTTGATAAAATATTTTTTTATAACGATGCTTATCCCAAGAATAACAAACATGGCACCGCAGAAAAAATTGATTGAAGGAACATCGAGTTTTCCATTCTCCACAAGACGGCCTTGTAGGGAATTTACTATACCTATAAATACATTGAAAAGGCCAATAAAAACAAATGCCATATAATACTGTCTGGGTTTATTGTTTATTCCGAAATATCCATCATGAAATACACAGTAGGTTGTATGAACCATTACTCCAATAGCTATGATCAGGAAATAAAGAACAGTATTCTTCATCGGAAGGCTGATTTCACAGGCATCAAGAATACAAGTCAGCACTATCAGACAGATAACAGTCCAGAAGCTGTATTTATATCCCTGGCCTCTAACAATCTGCTGCCTCTCATCATATTTAGTTTTTATAGATTTATCGGTATTAAGATTACTGGATGCCATAATTGCAAGAACAATAAATATCATCATTGTAATAATCATACCAACTGCAAAACCAACAGTTTTCATAAACTACTATCCTTTCAATTAATCTTATTTTCCCGAAAGCATTTTAATTGCCTTAGATATATCGACCTTATTTCCTTTATAAAGCGCCAGCATCTTATAAAGCCTTCCTGCCAGTATAATAAGCAGAACACTGCTTACAACCAGTATTGCCAGACCAGCCATACCAATTCCCATAGATACTAATCCGGTACTGATTCCTGAAGGAAGTACCATTGCGGATGTAAATGGAAGCAGGTAAAGCCATGTAGCAACATTTGTCGTATTAAGTCCCTTAAATATAACTATATAAAAGCTTATCACAAGCAGCATGATGAAAAGCCCCTGATTGCTGGCTGCCTCTTCTCTTGATGAAGAGATAGCTCCGGCAACTGCTGAAATTGAAGCATAAAGAACGATTCCGAAAATCAGTGCCAGTATTCCTATTATTACATTTAAAGGTTTAAAGATTCCCATGCTGGAGAAGCTATTAAGAAATGTAACTACTGTGCCACCAATATTGCCTGCTATAGCTTCGTAAGCCTTAACTCCTGCTGCCATACCCCCAACGATTGCTGCAAGCCAGATAAGCAGCTGCATAATTCCTGATAACAGAATCGCAAGCATCTTACCGAATATCATGGATTCAGGTGTAACTGAGATAAGCATGGTATCCATAAGCTTAGAGCTTTTCTCAAGAACAATATTCTGGAGAATACTATTACCATAAAGTATGATAATAAGATAAATGATTATTATTGCCACATATGTAAGTGCCATGTTAAATCCGGGAAGTATTTCTGCATTTTTCTGCTCTGCAACCTTTGATTTATCAGCATACATATCTGTTCCGGTTTTATAGCCTTCATTATCATATACAGAATATTTGGTCTGCATCATTAACTCAGCTATATTCTCAGTTGAAATACCGGAAGCAATAACTGTAAACACGTTATTATTCTGATCTACGAAATCATTATAATGCTCTGCATCTTCCTTTTTGATCTTTGAAGAATCCGGAAGGATTATTCTTGAATAAAGACCTCCCTCCTCTTTCTTAATCTGAAGTATAATACTCTTTTCTTCGCCATTATCCTTTATGGTTTTGAGAGCATCTTCAACAGTTTTTTCATTTGCATATTTTAAATCTGTATATCCCTCAACTCCCAGAGAATTCAAAATGTTAAAGTCTGCATCCGGTGCTTCCGGATCAACAACATAAATCTGCTCAGCCTTACATTTCTTTAATTCACCATCATCGTCCTTTGAAGCAACTGCTGCAATAACAAAGATCAAAATAGGAAGAAGGAAAAGAATGAGTCCTGTTATTATAGTCCCGTTTCTGTATCCAGATGTAGAGACCTGATTTTTAAATGTAAATTTGAAAACCTTATCAAAATTCTTAAACATTTTCCTGTCCCCCTTTTAACCTTTCGATGACTTAAGTATTGTTGCAAATTTAGGTGTTCCCGAGTCACTGAGCAACAAATTCCTGTAGCTTCTTGCTGACAGTCTGATTACTAATACTACCAATATTATCTGAAGCACATAGGATACCAGAAGAATTGGAAGTTCAATTCTTCCCGTCACATATGAAACCGGTGCAACGAAGAAGGAAAATGGAGGAATAATTGAAGCAAGCATATTTACTATATCCTTGTCCATAGCTCCAACGGCTATAGCAGCAAAATAGCAAAGCATTGAAATAGTCATTACATTTCCCGTTGCATTCTGTATGTCCTCAGTTTTATTACAGGTACTTCCAAAAAGTCCACTGATCATACCAAATAACAAGAATGCCAGGATAATTGAAACAAGAAGTGCAATTCCACCCGTTATACCGAAATCCTTGAAGATTGAGAAATCAAATCCTCTTCCACCAAATTCTTCCTTGCTGATTCCAAATGCATTCTTCATGACCATGTTTGATAGATTGGAACCGATAACTCCGGCAATGAGAAGAAGTACAACATAGGACAGCATTCCACATACCTTACCCATAAGAAGCGCCATAGGTCTTACACTTACAAGCAGTGACTCCACAAGCTTGGACTGCTTCTCTTCTGTTACGGATGTGATGATAAATGAAGTCGACATGGATACTACGATGAAAACAATCATGGAAAATCCCAACATGTAGAACATGTAATTCATTTTTGCCACATTTTTATTTTCCTCTGCAAGATAGTCGCTTTCAGCCTTTACGCTACCGGTTTCAACTCCCCTGCTTAGAACTGAAACCGAATCCTTATCCAGATTTGCATTTTCAAGTCTCTTTTTATCAAATGATTCCTTTACTATTTCTGAGATGCTGTCCAGTTCATCTACCTTTACCTTGGAATCCTTTGCCACGATTCCACTTACCTTGTAGCCTTCCTTGTCAACATCTATAACCACCATAACGTCATTATCTTTAAGATCATCTGCTGATTTTATATCTGTAGCATTCTCACCAATATGAATGCTTTTCTCAGTTAGTCCCTCTTTTTCTGACTCATCAGATTTGCTCTCGCTCTCATACAGTGCCTTAACATCTTTAGCCCCTGAAAGAGTTTGCGTATTATCATAGATATAGATATTATCGGCAGCTGCACTTGATGGATCAAAACCGAATCCTTCTTCAGCAGCTCCCTGTCCTGCTCTCTGACCTACATACTGAATAGGTCCCATAAATGTCATGACCAGAACGAATATAATAAAAGATGCACGATAACCTTTATTCTTAAAGGTCTGTTTCATTGTGAACTTGAAGACCTTATCAAAACCCTTAAGGCTATATATATTTTCTCTACTATTCATCACTCTACTCCTTTTCAACCCATTGGGGTCAGACCCCAATGGGTTGTTTTTATTTAGTGGCATCTTCGCCAACAGCATTTACGAATATCTCATGAAGTGTCATCTCACTTAAGTCGAATCTTACAACAGGGATTCCTGCTGCAACAAGACTGCTGAGAAGCTTATTCGCCTGCTCATCCCCGGTTACCTTGAGTGTATATTCATATTCCTTCTCAGAAATAAGCTCAACTCCTGCTTCCTGGATGTATTTGGAAATATCCTGTTCAACCTTAAGAATGAGGTTAACTCTTCCGCGCTCTTTTTTTATCTCATTCAGATTACCGGAAACAACAGCCTTTGATCTGTGAAGGATGGTTATATCTGTACAGAATTCCTCAACAACTTCCATCTGATGACTGGACATGATGATGTACTTGCCAGCTGCTATCTGCTCTCTTACAACTTCCTTGAGAATGTCTGTATTTACCGGATCAAGACCTGAGAAAGGCTCATCCAGAACAAGTAGTTCAGGCTCAGAAATCATTGCTATAAGGAACTGTATCTTCTGCTGATTACCTTTTGAAAGCTGATCCGGGCTTTGAAGCTTCTGTTTCTTTTTCCTTTTTTTCTTTCCATCAGCATCGTCTGCTATTACATTTCCATTTTCATCGTATCTTACGCGGCCTTCTTTCTCCTGCTTTTCAATCAGTTCAGCCGCTTTCTCAGGATAGATATATTCTTCAACCTTAAGTCTCTCAGCCCAGTACTTGAGCCTTTCATCGACTGTTTTTCTGTCTACTCCACGAAGTTCTCCGAAGTATCTGATCTGATCCACCAGAGAATACTTTGGATAAAGTCCTCTTTCCTCTGCAAGATAACCTATGTTACAGGTATCAAAGTTCAGTGGCTTGCCGTCCCATATAACCTCACCTGCATCCTTATCAAGCATTCCCAGAATCATACGGATTGAAGTAGTCTTTCCTGCTCCGTTAGTTCCCAGCAGTGCGTATACACCGGGCTTTGGCATCTCGAAACTGATATTATCTACAACAACCTTTTCTCCATATTTCTTATAGAGATTCTTCACAACTAATGACATCTTTTCCTTCCTCCTGAATAATACTTTATTTATAAATCATTATTTATATAATTCATCCTTGTATTTGGCTAATACTATATTGTTGATCATCAATGACCCAACACATAGAGCCATGGATACGCAAGTCTTAATTTGAACAATATCAAACCACGAAAGAACTATGGTTGTTAATCCTGCTATTGCCAGGACAAATGCAACAGCCCATACAACTCTTGCACAAACCGGAATATTCTTAAAATTCTTAAATCTGATCACTCTCATACTTATTACCTTCCTTTTTACTTCTTCTTGTATCATTTACTTCTTTTATCATC
>JAILMQ010000210.1 GCA_024692605.1 Eubacterium sp. | reverse complement strand
TATGATAAAATAACACGGTTAGTGCCTTTGAATAGGTGCTGACCGTGATTTTATGTGCATTTTTCTTATATAAATGACATATAAAAGATAAAAAATGTAAATAAATGAGCCACATGGCCATAAGGAGGAAATAAAAAATGAGCATGACTTATGAAAAGTTAGATGGAAACATGGCAGAGATTACAATTACTGTTCCTGCAGAGGAGTTTAAGAAGGCTTGCATACAGGTGTATGAGAAGTCAAAACATAAATTCCAGTTTGATGGATTCCGTAAGGGTAAGGTGCCTATGGCTTTTATTGAGAAGACATATGGACCTGCTGTATTTTATGAGGATGCTGCAAATGACCTCATCAATAAGACTTACTTTGAGGAGATCAAGGATTCAGATCTTGATATAGTTTCAAATCCTGATATCTCTGTAAGCCAGATTGAGAAGGGTAAGGATTTCATATATAAGGCTAAGGTTGCTACAAAGCCACCTGTAGAGCTTGGAGATCTTTCAGCTATTGAGATAGAAAAGATTGATGCAACTGTAACTGATGAAGATGTTGAGAACGAGATTCAGCGTAAGCTTAAGGAAAACTCAACAAAGAACGAAGTTACAGACAGACCTGCAAAGGATGGCGACGAGACAATGATCAACTTCGAAGGATTTGTTGATGACGTTGCTTTCGAAGGTGGAAAGGGTGAGAATTATCCGCTGGTACTTGGTTCAGGTTCATTCATTCCTGGATTTGAAGATCAGATCGTAGGTCACAGCATTGGTGAAAGCTTTGATGTAAATGTAACATTCCCTGGAGAGTATCAGGCAGAGGATCTTGCAGGAAAGGATGCCGTATTCAAGGTAGACCTTCTTGGTATCAAGGAAACAGTTCTTCCTGAGCTTGATGATGAGTATGTTTCAGATACAACTGATTTTGAGACAGTTGATGAGTTTAAGGCTGATATCAGAAAGACACTTGAGGAGCGTAAGGCTGAGTCTGCTAAGCATCAGAAGGAAGAGAAGGCTATCGAGAAGCTTGTTGAGCTTTCAAAGATGGAGCTTCCTGAACCAATGATTGCATATCAGCAGGAGAAGATGATCGATAACTTCGGTCAGCAGCTTATGTATCAGGGAATGAACCTTGAGCAGTATCTCAACATGACAGGACAGACAAGAGATGATATGAGAGATCAGGTTCGTCCGGAAGCTGAGAAGCAGATCAAGAAGAGCCTTGTTGTAGAGACAGTAGCTGAGGCTCAGGGCTTTGAAGTAACAGATGAAGATAAGGAAGCTGAAATCGAGAAGCTTGCTAAGCAGTATCAGATGGAAGTTGAAAAGATAAAGGAGATCATGGGAGATGAGCAGCTTGACGCTCTTGCATCAGATATCAAGATGCAGAAGGCAGTTGAGTATATCGCATCTCAGGCTAAGGAGGTATAAATATGGCGTTAGTACCTACAGTCATTGAGACTACAAACAGAGGCGAAAGAGCTTATGATATCTATTCAAGACTTTTGAAGGAGAGAATCATTTTCCTTGGTGACGAGGTGAATGATGTAACTGCAAGTCTTGTTGTGGCTCAGCTTTTATTCCTTGAGTCAGAGGACTCAAACAAAGACATAAATCTTTATATTAACAGTCCGGGTGGTTCAGTTACAGCCGGAATGGCAATCTACGATACTATGAATTATATCAAATGTGATGTATCAACTATCTGTGTCGGAATGGCAGCATCAATGGGTGCCTTCCTTCTTTCAGGTGGTGCAAAGGGTAAGAGATTTGCTCTTCCTAATTCTGAGATTATGATACATCAGCCACTTGGCGGTACTCAGGGACAGGCAACTGATATGGAGATCGATGTAAAGCACATGCTCCGTATTAAGGAAAATCTCATTAAGATCATGGCAGAAAACTGTGGTAAGGATTATGATACAGTTTATGCTGATTGCGAGAGAAATAACTGGATGACAGCTGCCCAGGCTATGGAGTACGGCTTGATCGATAAAGTAGTAGAAGATCGTAAATAATCTTAACTATAAAATTAGGAGAAGATAATGGCAGGTCATAAGGACGAAGAACTTAAATGTTCTTTTTGTGGTAAAAGTCAGGACCAGGTCAGAAAGCTTATAGCCGGACCTGGTGCTTATATATGTGAAGAATGTGTTGGTATCTGCAAGGAGATCATTGATGATGAGCTTGGCAATATGGAGATGGATAACGGTGAGTTTAACCTTCCTAAGCCAAAGGAGATAAAGGATTTCCTTGATGAATATGTTATTGGCCAGGATTCAGCAAAGAAGGCACTTTCCGTAGCGGTTTACAATCACTACAAGCGTGTTATTGCAGGTAAGAGCTTCGATGTTGAACTTCAGAAGAGTAATATCCTGGTTGTAGGACCTACCGGTTCAGGTAAAACCTACATGGCACAGACACTTGCAAAGATGTTAAATGTGCCATTTGCCATTGCAGATGCTACAACGCTTACTGAAGCAGGTTATGTAGGTGAGGATGTTGAGAATATCCTTCTCAAGCTCATCCAGGCTGCTGATTATGATGTTGAAAAAGCCGAGCGTGGAATTATATACATCGACGAGATCGATAAGATCTCCAAGAAGTCTGAAAATGTATCAATTACGAGAGATGTTTCCGGTGAAGGTGTTCAGCAGGCACTTCTTAAGATAGTTGAAGGTACTGTTGCATCAGTTCCGCCTCAGGGTGGAAGAAAGCATCCACAGCAGGAGTTTATCGAAATCGATACATCAAACATCCTGTTTATCTGTGGTGGTGCATTTGATGGACTGGAGAAGATCATTGAGAATCGTATCGGAAAGAAATCCATCGGTTTCAATGCTGATATTCAGGGAACTGTTGGATTTGTAGATACTGAAATGCTTAGAGAGGTTCAGCCTCAGGATCTTGTAAAGTTCGGACTTATTCCGGAGTTTGTAGGACGTGTTCCGGTTGTTGTAACTCTTGATCAGCTTGATGAGGAAGCTCTTATCAGTATTCTTACAGAGCCAAAGTCTGCTATAGTTAAGCAGTATAAGAAGCTTTTTGAATATGATAATGTTGATCTTGATTTTGATGAGGATGCCCTTAGAGAGGTTGCAAAGGAAGCTATGGAAAGAGCTACCGGAGCCCGTGGTCTCAGAGCTATTCTTGAAAATGCAATGACAGACGTAATGTTTGAAATCCCTTCTGATGAGACTATCGAGAAGGTTATCATTACAAAGGAAACTGTTGCCGAGGGTGCAGACCCAATTGTTGAAAGAAAATAAACTATGAAAATTAAGACTTCTGAGCTTGCATGTGTATGCGGGCCAACATCTAAATTTCCAATATATGATTTGCCTGAGATAGCATTTGCCGGAAGGTCAAATGTTGGCAAGTCATCTCTTATCAATTCGTTATTAAATCGAAAAAATCTTGCCAGGACATCTTCAAATCCTGGCAAGACTGTTACGATTAATTTCTATATAATAAACGAGGAGTTCTTCCTTGTTGATTTACCGGGTTATGGATATGCAAAAGCCTCTATGCAGGAAAGAGCAAAATGGGGCAAGATGATTGAAAAGTATCTTAAGACAAGAGAAAACTTAAGGTCCGTTGTTCTTCTTATTGATATAAGACATGCTCCTACAAAGGATGATGTCATGATGTATGAATGGATCACTGCAAATGGACTGGAACCCATCATTGTTGCAACCAAGCTCGATAAGATCAAGAGAAGTCAGAAGGACAAGCAGGTTAAGCTTATCAGAGAAACCCTTGGCGCATCAAAGGATGTGCTTATTTATCCTTATTCTTCCGTGAAAAAGGATGGAAGCGAAGAACTTCTGGATATTATTTTTTCGTCCAGAGCTCATTAACCAGAAGCTGATATACATCGGTACTGTTTGTGCGCCAGTTATCACATATGGTTCGGGCGAGTTCCTTGGTAGGTACATTTATCTTAATATCCACAAGTGTCTCGCGACGTTCCTTGATGGCGCATTCCACAGTGTATTCACCGTTATCTGTTTTATTAAAATCTGCAAAAATCTCCGATTCTTTTTTGAGGTTAAGTTTTTCTTCCTTGAAATAATCGCGGATTTCCTGTTTAATAGTGTTAGAAATTCTATTTTCAAAATAAAGAAGTGCTTCTTCACCCAGCGTGGTTATCTGATAATGCTGTGTGTTTCTGATAGTACTTACTGAGATAAATTCTTTATCAATCAATTCACTTATGGATTCATGAATGTTGAACAGAGTGGTATATCCTTTATCCATAATAAACTTGGTAATCTGTGCATTTGTAAGGGTATATTCATCTATTCGGTCAAGCATATATAGGATTATAAGCTTGTACAACATTAGGTTTTGGTTTTCCATAATAACTCCCGATATAAATTTGGATAAAATAACCCAAGGGGATAACCCCAAGGGTTTGAAATGTAGTAATAGGATAAAACAACTACAGATAAATTGCAACTGATGAAATGATTTTGATGTAAATTTATGTTATAAGGTTTGATACTATGTAAGGAAAGGAAAAGTATGGATTACAAAAAGTTAAAGATTGCTGAGCTTCGTGATATCGCCCATGAAAAGGGTCTCAGAGGCGTTGAAAAGATGAAAAAACAGGAGCTGGTGGAGCTTCTTACAAATGTTGACAAGATGGCTAAGGCTAAAGCAGAAGAAAAAGCTGAGGAAAAGACTGAAGAAAAAGCTGAAGTAAAGGCTAAGGTGAAAGCTAAAACAAAACCTGAGTCAAAGAATGAGATGGATGCTGAATATAAAGAGATTGATGAAGATGAGGATATTCAGGAGGAGAACGAAAGGGATACCGAGGCGGAAAATGAGGTGGCTGAAGGAATCCTTGAAGTTATGGCAGATGGTTTCGGCTTCATCAGAAGTGATAACTATATGCCGGGAGAAAGAGATATATACGTTTCTCCGTCACAGATTCGTAAATTTCGTCTCAGAACAGGTGATATTGTCAAGGGGCCTATTCGCCGCAAGTCCAATCCGAATGAAAAGTTCAGTGCGCTGCTTTTCATAGAATCTGTAAATGGATATTCACCGGCAGAAATTCTTAAGAGAAAGAGATTCGAGGATATGACCCCTATATTCCCGGATGAAAGAATTCATCTGGATTATACCGGTGCACCTGCATCCCTCAGAATAGTTGATCTTTTCTCGCCTATAGGTAAAGGTCAGAGGGGAATGATCGTATCACCGCCTAAGGCAGGTAAGACAACACTTCTTAAACAGATTGCCAAGAGAATTAGTGTGGCAAATCCTGAAATGAACGTGCTGGTTCTTCTTATAGATGAAAGACCGGAGGAAGTTACAGATATTAAGGAATCCATCGAAGGACCTAATGCAGAGGTTATTTATTCTACATTTGACGAACTTCCTGAGCATCATAAGAGAGTTTCTGAAATGGTTATCGAAAGAGCAAAGCGTCTCGTGGAAAGCGGACAGGATGTAGTAATTCTTGTTGATTCCATCACACGTCTTGCAAGAGCATATAACCTTACCTGTTCTCCAAGTGGTAGAACACTTTCCGGTGGTCTTGATCCTGCAGCTCTTCATATGCCTAAGAAATTCTTCGGTGCTGCCAGAAATATGCGTGAAGGCGGTTCACTTACAATTCTTGCAACGGCTCTTATTGATACAGGAAGCCGTATGGATGATGTTGTATTTGAGGAATTCAAAGGTACAGGTAATATGGAGCTTGTTCTGGACAGAAATCTTCAGGAAAAGAGAGTATTCCCTGCTATAGATATAGCTAAGTCCGGAACCAGAAAGGATGACCTGCTTCTTTCAAAGGATGAACAGGAGATTCTGGAGATATTCCATGCAAGATTTCACAGTCTTAAGGTTGAGGATGTGACTGAGGATCTTATAAAACTGTTTAATCAGACTAAGAATAATGAACAGCTTATCGGGGTGGCGAGAAAACTTTTTCAGCGTAGATAAGTGATTACATTTCCCTTATAGATAAGTTTGATAATAAGACTGTAAAGTGATATAATGTAGGTTGGTTTGATTTTACTACATAAAAGAACCTTTATGGTTTAAATTCTTGGAGGCTTAAAAGTGAATTTTAGTAAAGAAAGTGTAAAGAAAAAGCAGAAAAAACTTTCTAATAAAACACAAAGAGTTGAAAGAAGAGTTATTGTAGATGTTTTCAAGATAATTCTTTCAGTTTTTGTACTTTTGATTCTTGTTATGGCAGGGGCTGGCTTTGGTATGATGAAGGGTATTCTGGACGATGCACCGGATGTTTCATCAATCAGTATTAAACCAAAGGGCTTTAAGACCGTAATCTATGATAGTGATGGAAAAGAAAGAAACACCCTTTCAACTATCAATTCTAACCGTATATATGTATATTATGATGATATTCCCGAGCAGATGGTAAATGCATTTGTTTCCATCGAGGATGAGAGATTCTGGGATCATAATGGTATTGATGTCCGTGGTATCTTCAGAGCTCTTTATAAAGACGTTGTAGCCGGAAATATGGCAGAGGGTGCTTCCACAATCACCCAGCAGCTTATTAAAAACCAGGTGTTCAACGTTGGTATGAACGAGACAACAAAGCTTCAGAAGATTGAAAGAAAGATTCAGGAGCAGTATCTTGCCATCGACCTTGAGAAGCTTTATACAAAAGAGCAGTTGATGGAGTATTATCTAAATACTATTTACCTGGGTCAGGGTGTAAATGGTGTTGAGGCTGCAGCTAACAGATATTTCAATAAGTCCTGTAAGGATCTTACTGTATCTGAGATGGCTTGTATCGCCGGTATCACAAAGAACCCTTATCAGTTTGACCCTGTAGTTTTCCCTAAGCAGAACAGCTATCGTCGTGAAGATGTTCTTGATAAGATGCTTGAACTTGGATATATCGATCAGGCCGGTTATGACAAAGCTCTTAATGATGATGTTTATGATCGAATCCAGAAGGTTAAGAAAAAGAACGACGACGATTTCGAATACAATTCATTCTACACAGATGACCTTATGAGAAAGCTTTGTAAGGACTTTATGGAAATGTATGACATGACGGAAGAGCAGGCCTATGATGAGATATACACAGGCGGATACAGTGTTTATTCCGTTCAGGATTATGATATCCAGGCAATTGTAGATGAAACAATAAATGATCCGGTATATTATCCACAGACTTCTTCAGTGGCACTTAACTATAAGCTGACACTTCTGGATAGTGACGGAATCACAACATATAACTATGATACCAATACGCTTCTGACTTATTACAGGAAGCTTACGGAGAATTCCAAATACAATAATATCTATCCTTCTGAAGAGGATGCCCGTGCGGCAGCTGATACTTATAAGGATGCTATGCTTGATGAAACAGGAGCAACCTTCCTGAATGAAGAGTTTAAAACGGCTATTCAGCCTCAGGCTTCTGTAGTTATCATTGATCAGAAAACAGGATATGTTAAAGCTATTGGCGGTGGAAGAGGTGAGAAAACAGAAAACCTTGGATTTGACCGTGCTACTAATGCAAAACGTCAGCCGGGTTCTACATTTAAGGTACTTGCAGCCTTCCTTCCATTTATCGATACAGAGGGCGGCCTTGCTTCCTGCTTCGATGATAAGCCATATGAATATACAAACGGAACGCCGGTTCGTAACTGGTATGGTGGATACAGAGGTCTCAGCTCCATGCGTGATGCCATAAGAGATTCCATGAACATTATTGCTGTTCAGACCATTACAGCAGTTACGCCTCCTGTGGCATATGAATATCTTATTAATGAAGGATTTACAACACTTGTTGATAAAGAGATAAGTCCCGATGGTGAGGTATATTCTGATATCCAGCAGGCTACTGCACTTGGTGGTCTGACCTACGGAATCACAAACCTTGAGATCACTGCAGCTTATGCAGGTATTGCAAATATGGGATTCTATGTTGAACCTGTATATTATTCAAAGGTTTATGATCACGATGGAAATATCGTTATTGATAATACAGTTCCTTCTGAAAGATCACATGCTATGTGTAAGTCAACAACTGCTTATGAGCTGATCGATGCTATGAAGGACGTTGTAAATGCCGGAACCGGTACAAGAGCTAAGATGACAACAGGAATCCAGTGTGCCGGTAAAACAGGTACAACTTCACAGTCCTATGACCTTTGGTTCTGTGGAATGACTCCTTATTATACAGCTTCAGTATGGTTTGGTTATGATTCAAATATAACTATAAATACTAATGAGCATAAGACAATGTGGCGTGATATCATGGATAAGATCGCTGTTATGGAGAATCAGAGCACTGAAGCCGACTGGGAAATTCCTGATGGACTTGAGAAAGCATCTGTATGTAAGATGACAGGTCTGCTTCCTGTAGATGGTTGTCCTGTATGTACTGACTATTATGATAAAGAAAATCTTCCGAAGAAGAGATGTAAGGGACATACAACAACAATCCGTGTATGTAATGAATCCCATCTTAAGGCAACAAATACCTGTCCTGATGTTACAGAGTATTTTGTTACCTATGATGATGAAGGCAACATGGAAATTGTAGATGCTGATTTCGATTATGATAAGAGTATCTTCACATCCACATGTCCGCTTCATCCGGAATCTGAGGGAGGCCTTACAATTACAACCTCCGCCGGAAAGGGTGGTTCCATATCCGAGTCAATATCTGATATTGAACCCGGAAGCAGTGTAACGGTTTATATAACTGCTAATTCCGGATATTCCATTTCTGATGTTACTGTTGATGGTCATAGTGTTGGACCTGTATCACAGTATACATTTGAAAATGTAATAGAAAGTCATTCCATTGTAGCTTCCTTTAAGTCAAATGGCGGCGGTGGCGGCGATGATGACGATGGCGGCGGTGGAGAAAAGAAGAAGAAAAAGAAGAAAAAGACTGAAGAGCAAACCGAGCAGCAGACAGAAGCTACCACGGAGGCCACTACGGAGGCTCCGCCACCAACAGAGGAACCGACAGAAGAGCCTACAGAAGAAGATACTACAACAGAGTAATCTGATTACAATTTAATAGTTACATTTGATTAAGGCCTGTACCTGATTGTACAGGCTTTATCTTTTTATTTATAGTGGGAGGGGTAACTATGAATGAGGTTATATTTGTAGACACTACTGACTCTGTTGATCTGTTATATGCTTTGATGTATCTTGCTGGAAAATTTAATAATGCTGATTTCAGGATGTTTTCCTGTAAAGGCAACAGGATTTCCGTTAATTACGGTGATATGATACTTTGTGAAAGACATTCTAAGTTTTGCTATATATTTTATACTGATTTTAAGGTTCTTGTGGATGCAAGGCTGGTTTCTATAAACATGCTTCGTTCCAAAGGCTTTCTTAAGATTAATCGCACTGATTATATAAACCCAAATAAGATCAGATTCCTGGAAGGATTTTTCCTTCATATCGTAGGACTAAGTGATGTTAGAAAAGTATCGATGCAGGGCTTTGCAACCCTTGAGAAATATATCGATTTCTGTTATTATGACATATAGTTTTTTAGATTATACATATACGAAAGGATGACCAATATGATTTCAAAGCTTATTGAACAGATTAAGACAAAGCAGGCACCTGTTGTTGTGGGACTTGATCCACAGCTTTCATTTATTCCTGAACAGATTCTTAATAAATACTATGAGGAGAAGGGATATACTCTTGAAGCTGTTGCTGATGCAGTGTTTGAATATAATAAAGGACTTGTTGATGCAACCTACGATCTTATCCCAGCTGTTAAGCCTCAGATTGCTATGTATGAGCAGTTTGGAATTCCCGGTCTTATAGCTTATAAGAAGACTGTGGATTATTGCCATGAGAAGGGCCTTGTGGTTATTGGTGATATTAAGAGAGGTGATATCGGTTCAACTTCCTCTGCTTATGCAGTAGGTCATATCGGTTCAGTTAAACTTGGTGATCAGGTAATTAAGCCTTTCGATGAGGATATTGTAACTGTTAATCCGTATCTTGGAACTGACGGCGTTAAACCATTTGTTGATGTTTGTAATCAGGAGGATAAGGGTATCTTTGTTCTTGTAAAGACTTCTAATCCTTCTTCCGGAGAATTCCAGGACAGAACAGTTGATGGAAGACCTCTTTATGAGATAGTTGCTGAAAAGGTTGTTGAATGGGGAAATGAATCTATGGACGGCGATTACAGTAATGTAGGAGCTGTTGTAGGTGCTACTTATCCTGAGATGGGTATCCTTCTTCGTGAGATCATGCCTAAGGCTTATATTCTTGTTCCTGGCTACGGTGCTCAGGGTGGATCCGGTAAGGACCTTAAGGGCTTCTTTAATAAGGACGGACTTGGAGCAATCATTAATTCATCCAGAGGAATCATTGCGGCTTACAAGAATGAGAAATACAGTTCATTCGGTGCTGAGTGTTATATGGACGCAGCTCGTAAAGCTACAGAGGATATGCTTCAGGATATTCGTGAAAATGTGTTTTAGATAGATCTTTTATAGACAATTCTGATTATAGATTAAGAGGTTAAGATGAAAAAGATAACTGCGGATATACTTAAACAGGAACATTTAACAGAAGATATATACAGCATGATTATTCGTGCCAAAGAGATTGCAGAGGAGGCTCATAGTGGTCAGTTTCTGAATCTTTACACAGCTGATAAGTCCAAGCTTCTTCCCAGACCCATCAGCATATGTGAGATAGACAAGAAAGCCGGAACCATAAGACTGGTTTACAGGACGGTTGGCGAAGGTACACATCAGTTTAGCACTCTTAAAAAGGGTGATAAGATTGATGTTCTTGGCCCTGTTGGAAATGGATATGAGCTTAATTCCACCAAGCCTATTCTTATGGGCGGTGGTATTGGTATTCCTCCCATGATTCAGCTGGCTAAGGAATTTGCTGCAAAAGGACTTTCCAAAACAGATATAAAGGTGGTGCTCGGTTTCAGAGTACACGGTTTTCTTCTGGATGAGTTCAAAAAAGTTTCGACGGTTTATATATCCAGTGATTCCGGTGCCATCGGAGTTAAGGGAAATGTTATTGATGCCGCCAGGGAATACAGTATAACCGGTGATACAATTTACGCCTGTGGCCCTAAGCCCATGCTGAGAGCCATCAAGGCTTATGCTTATGAGAATGATATGAATGCTCAGATTTCACTGGAGGAAAGAATGGCCTGTGGAATCGGTGCATGTCTTGCCTGTGTTTGTCAGTCAACTGAGATTGATGATCACTCTAAGGTTACTAATAAAAGAGTCTGTGTTGACGGACCTGTATTTTATGCTGAGGAGGTGGAGCTGTAATGGATATGTCAGTAAATATCTGTGGCGTGGTTATGAAGAACCCTGTTACAGTTGCATCCGGAACCTTTGGATCAGGTATGGAATATTCTGATTTTGTGGACCTTTCCAAGCTTGGAGCTGTCACCACAAAGGGTGTTGCAAATGTGCCTTGGCCGGGAAATCCAACCCCTCGTGTGGCAGAAACCTATGGTGGAATGATCAATGCCATCGGTCTTCAGAATCCCGGTATAGATACATTTATCAAAAGAGATCTTAAGTTCCTGAAGGGATATGATACTAAAGTTATTGTGAATGTCTGCGGGCACGGCGTTCCTGAATATGTTGAGGTGGTTGAACGTCTTGCAGATGAGGAGAGTGTTGATCTTCTGGAAATCAACGTATCCTGCCCAAATGTTAAAGAGGGTGGAATTGCCTTTGGTGTTGATCCGACGGCCCTTAATCAGATTACTAAGGAGATTAAGGCAAAGGCTAAACAGCCGGTTATTATGAAGCTTAGTCCAAATGTTACTGATATTACTGAGATGGCCAGGGCTGCTGTTGATGGCGGTGCAGATGCTTTATCACTTATCAATACAATTACAGGTATGAAGATTGATATTAACAGAAGAACCTTTGCTGTTGCCAATAAAACCGGTGGCCTTTCAGGTCCTGCGGTTAAGCCTGTGGCTGTAAGGATGGTTTATCAGGTGGCAAAGGCTGTGGATGTTCCTATTATCGGTATGGGTGGAATTGCCACCGGCGAGGATGCTATCGAGTTTATTATGGCAGGAGCTACAGCGGTTTCTGTTGGTACTGCAAACTTTAATAATCCTTCTGCGACTATTCAGGTTGTTGATGGAATAAGAAAGTTCATGGAAGATAATAATATTAATAGCCTTGATGAAATAAGAGGCTGTGTGGAGTAATAATGGCACTTAGAAGAAAAAAGGGTTATCAGTTTTCAGATGAAGTGATGTCCAAAGATGCGCTGATATCACTGATATTTGGCTTTGTAGCTCTTGTAATCATAGTTTTTTCAATTACATTTTCAATAATAAAAAAGGGTAATGTTCCGGATTTTATCGGGGCATTACTTCTTGCGTGTATAGTAATGGACATTAATTCCTTCATATTCGGATTTCTCTCCTTCAGAGATTCCGACGGAGGAATACTTGGCAAGAGAGCATCCATCATTGTTGCAGTCCTGGATGCCGTACTCTTGCTTGCAATTTACTTAATCTAGGTATACCGGATGGAGAGTCCTCCCGGTATACTTTTTATGATGAAAGGTGGAGACATGGCTGGCGGAAAGATTAATTTTGATTATTTGATTAGGTTTGATCTGGTGAGAGAACGTATTGCTGAAATTCCTGATGAGGCGGAGAATGCGTGCTTTTATCCGGATTTTTTTATTAAGAACGCGGAATATATCCTGAAGGTGATTGACACTTTTGACAGATATACTCTGGATGAGATAGGCAGTGTGAGTATCACAGATCTTAAGGCGAGAAATATGATCAATTACAGTGATGTTCTGCCTGAAAATTATGATAATTCCTACTCTAATCCGGATTATGCGGATGAAAAGCTTGGTATCTACGGTGGTATTCTTTCTTTTGTTTCTGCTGAACTGCAGATGCTTCCGGCTATAATGTATGGTCACGGAAAGAAAACTGATGATGACATCTGTGAGATGGAGGAAGCTCTTATCCTGATGGAGCTTTTTGTTTATCTTTATGGGCTTTTCTGCGGTGAAACCAAGCCTACCCTTAAGGATGTTGAGAAACAGATATATTATCATGCTTTTGATTATATTGAAACTATTGCCGGTAACCGCATGTATGAGACCCTTACACCGAATTATGATTGTATTGCAAATGAGATTATTTATGGAGCTGATCTTAGTAACCCTAATTATCTTTTTATGTACGGTGAATATATATCCGATACCGAGATAAAGCTTTCGGAATTCCTCAGCAGGATGTCCGAGGAAGAAATCGATGATCTTGCCAAGGTTTATACAGATGGCTTCAGGCGTGGATTTGATGTTATGGGCGTTGATTTTACGGGAAAGAAGACTGTAAATATCAGATATCATCTGGGTCAGGAAAGAATTGTAAGAGCAGCTGTAAAGAGATTTGCTTCCATGGGTCTTGAGCCTATATTTGCTAAATGTGCAACAAGCCGTCTGGTTCGTCGAGGTGTGGTTAGATCCGGATATGAGAGCTCTTCGGTTAATATGCAGTTTGAATATGATCATAGACTTGATGACAGATTCTTTCTGGATGCAAAGTTCGTTAAAAGAAGACTTGATGCTACTAAGGATTTTTATGAGGGGCTTAAGGATGAGGCTGCGGTTTATGCCGGCCCTGCGGTAATCGAGACCTTTGGTGAGGAGTTATTCTCACCTGTGGTTAAGGACAGTGTTGAGGGTTACACAGAGGAACAGCAGAAATTATCCGTTGAAATGATGAATAAACTTGGAATGATTTCCAATAAATATCTTCCGGGAGATTCTTATAGTTTTACCATAATTGCATTTCCGCTTCCTGATATCGGTGACGACTTTGAAAACATTTTCCGTGAGACTGCCAGAATTAATACCTTGGACAACGATACCTATATAAAGATACAGCAGAGTATCATAGATGTGCTTGATGTGGCAGATGTTGTTAAGGTAGAAGGAATGAATGGTAACGAAACAGATATTGCCGTAAAGATGAGAAAGCTGGAGAATCCTGATAAGGAAACTCAGTTTGAAAACTGTACAGCGGACGTGAATATACCCCTTGGTGAGGTATTTACTACACCGGTTCTTAAAGGTACAAAGGGTCTTTTGAATGTATCAAAGGTTTATCTTAATGGCTACAGCTTTGAGAATCTGAAGCTTCA
Organism: Eubacterium sp.; assembly: GCA_024692605.1. GTDB lineage: Bacteria > Bacillota > Clostridia > Lachnospirales > Lachnospiraceae > Eubacterium_Q. Next base: position 976 of record JAILMQ010000210.1, on the reverse strand, counting down.
TTTTGAAGACGGTGTTGTAAAGGATTACAGCTGCGATAATTTTATCGATGATATGAATGATAGTCTGGGCCATGATGATACTGAGGCTGCTATTAAAGGAAAAAGATATATAAAAGAAAATATTCTCTTTAATCATGAATTTCTGCCGTTGGGAGAATTCGCCATCGGTACCAATACAACTGCATATACTATGGCCAGAAAATATGATATCCTTGAGAAGCTGCCTATTCTGATAGTGGAAAAGACAGGACCACATTTTGCTGTGGGAGATACCTGCTACAGCCATGCTGAGGATCATAAAGTATATAATCCGGACGGAAAAGAGATAATCAGCCGGGAGAATGATTTTTCACTACTCCGAGACACAGAACCGGAAAAAGCATATTTCAATTGTCACACAGATGTAACTATTCCGTATAATGAACTGGGCAGACTTTATACCGTAGATTGTGACGGCAACGAAACCGACATTATTGTTGAAGGTCGTTTTGTTCTGCCGGGCACCGAAGCTTTAAACACAGCACTCGACTAAAGTAACCCATTGGGGTCAGACCCCTTTGGGTTACTTATGAGGAAAAACAACCCAAAGGGGTCTGACCCCAATGGGTTACCTGGGGGAAGCAAAAAAGGGGGGACATATGAATATAATTGAGATTATTGAAAAGAAGAAACGGGGTTTTAAGCTGTCACAGGAGGAGATTCAGTTCTTTGTTGATGGCTATGTTGGTGGTGATGTGACTGATTATCAGGCATCGGCACTGCTTATGGCGATTTGCATCAATGGAATGGACTTTGAGGAGACCTTTAACCTGACCATGGCCATGAGAAACAGTGGTGATATAGTTGAGATTCCGGGTTATGACAGGGTTCTTCTGGATAAGCATTCAACAGGTGGTGTGGGGGATAAATCCACACTGGTTCTTGCTCCGATCCTTGCAGCCATGGATATTCCCGTGTTTAAAATGAGTGGCCGCGG
>JAILMQ010000122.1 GCA_024692605.1 Eubacterium sp. | reverse complement strand
TTATCTTAGAAGGGGATATTCCCAGAATCTTAGATGTAAGGGTCATTCCGGCAATATATCTTCCATCCTCTGTAAGATGCCTTCCGTCCCTTGTAAATGTATCTCCAAAAGAAGACGTTCTTGCATTCTGCACAGCTGTGCCCGAAGGATTTATAATTGAAATCCTATGGTTATTTACTATCTTCCTTTTGGTCGCCTTTATTATTTCATTGTACATAGTCTTCTGATCATAATCATAGTAGGCAAATCTTGTTTCTTCATAATCATCCTGATATGCCCACATTATATTCCAGATAAACTTCGTATCCTTGTCCACTCTCTTACGAACATATTTAAGAAGACTGTTAAGATGTTTATACGTTTCAGGCTTACCGGCATCACCACTGTACTGGGAAAACATCACATAGTCCCAATTCTCATCAGCCAGTGCTTTACTGATGCTTATCCTGCCCTTTTTCTTCCACTCACCATTTGTATTTTTAAAATAGGTATATGCCTTTTTATTACTCCTGGCATTATTCCAATGTCTTTTTATGGAGCAGCTTCCTATGTATATATTCCCAACAACCACATCTTCTATTCCCAGTGATTCAGCCATATCATAAACATAATACAAAGTATTAAAGGAAAGGCTGTTTCCCACAGCAAGAATCTTCAGCTGCTTAGGCAGCTTTGTGTCTGCAGCTTTGGCAGATGAATTGCACCCGAACAAAGACACCGTAGCAACCATCACTAATACCAGCAGTACCGACACCGACTTTTTAATTGCATATAAACCTCTGCTCAAACTTCTCAAAGCCTTCTCCTTTGGACAAACTACAGTGTGACTTTTACCTTCTTTCCGGCATTCTTCTTTATCTAATGAATACAGCACACTGCCTTCAGATTTATTTCCATTCAGACCAGTTCTGACATAACTGCTGCTCCATTTACATGAAGAAATATGAAACTGCGATTTATACAGAACTGTATCGCAATCCAGAAGCATAGTTTCCTTGTCTGTCAATTCACTGAAATCCCTGGTACTGTTGTCCAGCACGCGGTATCTTGTAGAACTGGTTCCATCGTACTTTCCATAATAAACATATTAGCAAATATTATAACATCATGATATTCATATTCAACAACCATTTTCTCCAAAAATGTTCGATAAAAAAAGTATACCATGGGGACAGTCCCCATGGCATACCATTGAAATTATTTAATCTTTACTGATTTAGGCTGACCTTTTTTCTTGAAGAGTTTCTTGTACGCTTTCTTCTGAGCCTTAGGAACTTTGATTTTTGCTTTCTTATTGATCTTGCCTAACGCTTTCTTTCCAACCTTTTTCAGTACTGTTGATTTTACAGTAATAATCTTAAGCTTACCACAGCCAAAGAATGCTTTTGCACCTATCACAGTTACCTTTGCAGGTACTGTTACAGATTTAAGTTTTGCACAATCTTCAAAGGCACCGGCTCCGATAGCTGTTACATCATACTTGAAATTATTAACTGTAATAGTTTCAGGTATATTTGCTTTCTTCGGTGAACCATCAGGTCGCTTATACTCTACTGTACCAACCTTACCCTTTGCGGAAGGTATAAGTACCTTATAGATAGCCTTTGACTTAGCATCATAGATTACTGTACCTGCTACAGGCGGAACATTCTTAACAGCTTCTTCTGTTTCCTTCTTAGCCTTTTCTACTGCTGCCTGCTTATCTGCTTCGGCCTTCTTTGCTGCCTCGTCAGCTGCCTTAGCTGTAGATGCATTTGACTTAGCTGTATCAACAGCCTTATCAAGTGCAGCTATTGCATCCTCTACTGCCTTTGCTGCTGCCGCTTTCTCTTCAGATGTAGATTCATCATCAAGTGTCTCAAGTGCAGCAACTGCAGTTTCCAGATCAGCTATTGCTGCCTTAACTGCTGCTTTATCTTCCTCCTTAGCAAATGTATCTTCTGCCAAAGCTTTATCTGCTTCGTCAGCTGCCTGCTTTGCTGCTTCAGCATCTTCTGCAGCTTTAGTTACAGCTTCTGTTGCATCTTTGGCTGCCTGCTCATCTGCTTCCTCTTTAGACTTTTCAACATCAGTCTTGATTGGTTTAATTATAGCTTCAGCTGCTTCGCATGCTGCATCTATTTCCTCAAATGTTTCTGCTTCGTCTATAGCGTCAAATGCGGTCTCTTTTGCTGCAAGAATAATGTCTCGATCCTCAGGTCTGTATGCTTCCTCACCTCTAAAACCAATCATAGCTTCTATACGCTGAACTGCAACGTCTTTAGCCATTTGTAATGTCATCTCTTCAACGTCTTTATTATTCATAGCATTTTGATACGCAGTCTCCATATCAGCAGATAACATCCGCATCGCTAACAGAACCGATGAAAGCACTGCTGCTTTTTCATATGCTGTAGCATTATCATCAAACGAATTCAATAGTTCCATTTGAGATTCAAAGTAATCTTGCGTATTTCTTACAGCTTCGAGATCATCTTCATCATAGTATTTCTGATTTTCTGCAACGCCAGCCCAGAATTCTTCCATACCCTCAGGATATTGTTCTTCATAAAACTTCTTTAATTCTGCAACTGCTTCATCAATACCTTCTCTGGCTTCCTGTTCTTTCTGTTCTGCCGCTTCTTGTTCTTTTTGTTTTGTTGTTTTAAATGCATCAAGAGAAGCTTTTGCAATTGCAACTACTACTTGTATTGCAGCTTTTGTTTCAGCTTCACCTATGGCTGCAATTGCATTATTCTTAATAGTAGTCATAGAAGCATAATCCTCAGCACTGTAATCAGCTTCTTTCTTTGAGTTAAAGTAGAAATTAAGATTTGCCTCCGCTGTTTCCTTTGCTTTAATAAGGTCATCCAACTCATCCTCTGCTGCTTTTAAGGCTGCTTCTGCATCAATAAGATACTGAAGTGTTTCAGCAGGAACAAATGTTTTTTCAGATGGAGAAAGAGCATCATACGTATCTCTTGCATCTTGAATTTCCATAGAATTATCTAAAGTAACGTCAGCCGGATCAGGAAGTTCATCTATTAAATCAACTATACCGCTTACATAGTTATTGGTAGTGTCCCACGCATCCCTCACGTCGCTTATTTTTTTATCATAAGTTGCGTACTGTTTCTCAAAAAGCTTTGTCTGATCTTCTGTTAACGCATCTTTCTTTTCTTCTATATCATCCAGAATATCTATATCACTAATTTCTACCTCATCAGGATCATGAAGCTGTTTAGCAAGATCCACTATCTCATCTATAGCTTCAAAATCAGCCTCTGCTTCCGGTGAATCAGGAGTTACTGCTTGATCATCATAATGGAACCAGAACCATCTATCCCAATCATTTTCACTTGGATTCTTATAATTTGGATCACTCGGATTAGCATCCAGAACCCACTGACCATTTTCTTCATGATACCAGGATTCTACATCATGATAGAATACCTGAACTCCTATATCATCCGTAGCATCTTCATCTATAGTTACTGTAACTATTCCTGTATCCATATCAGTTTTTACAGTTGCATCACTGGAATTACCTTTTGCTCTCGCAGTTACGGTAATCTCACGTTTATAATTATCATAATCCTCTTGTCTAGGTATGATGTAGAAAGTTCTTCTACTTTCACCATAGTTTGTATTGTCTCCACCGACAACAAACTTCTCAAGTGGAAGTGGTCTGCTGTAAATTGACGCTTCAGCCAGCTTAGCATCGATTGAAACCATGGTTATATCATTGTTTGCATCTTCATAGGTAAGATAGTATTGTCCACTCTTATATACACGTATATCGAAAACGTTATTAACCTCAAAAGTTTTCCATACCTCATGACCATCTTGTTGTTCAGGGTAATCAAAGCTATACATCTTGATAGTAGCAACAGACGGATCAACCTCTGCATTATTCTCATCGACAATCTTAAGTTTATTCAAATCGCCCGCTGTAAGATAAGTTCTTGCGTTTCCGTCATTATACGCAAGTGTAACTGAATTCTCATAATAGAGACCCATTCCTCGTTCCTTTTCAAACCTGGATCTTCCATCTTCATGAGTAGCATCTAATGGTAACGGATAATTTCTATCCACATTACCATGATCAGGATCCTGCTTACGATCTGTTTCAGCTATACAAAGCCCTTTTTCGTCCGGACTGAAGCCATACCAAAAGTCATCAGTATGTCCATCTTCTTGTTTAAGTCTTACAATAACTCCTCCCCAGACATTTTCAACCATAGTCTCAGGAACTGTGAACGCATATGGAGAACTGTAATCCCAACTATTTACATTATCATGTTTTAAAGCTCCATCAAAATCAATGGATGCGCCTTTATACCAGTCATCCCCATTTAATTCCTCAGATGCAATGAGATAATATGTTGCTCCGGGTTCATATGTGAACCATTCATCTCTGACACATACAAGACTTTCAGGAGTTGCTGTGTCAGATGAATAAATAGCTACCCTAGGCATAACAACAGTGATGTAAACATCATAAGAATCTTCACCGTCAATATATGCCAGATCGTAATCACCCATTTGGTTAAATACTATCTCATAAACACCGGGTTCATAAGTTTTCATGGTGCCATTATCTTCATACTGATTTGTGATGTATGCTACTTCATCATCAACCACTTGACCATCTTTAAAAATATGTAAATTATCTAGATCACTAAACGGTTGCAAACTTCCCTCATTAGCAAATGCAAGAGAAATTATCGTACGTTGTTTTAACTCAGCTTCACGAGAATATTGATAATCAAATATTTCATTTCTGAAATGTGGTCCGTCTTCCTGCCAGTCAGGATCAGCTATAACTAATCCTTTTCTTTCGGGATCAAAAGGAATTCTATAGTCTTCTGTTGTTCTCGAAGAATCATCTTTATAGGTAATTGTAGCCTTAAATACTAAGTCGAAGAAATCAAATGTTTTATTTGGAATAATGATCTTACAATCATCAACATCCTGTACCAGTGTTACTGCATCATAGTCTTCTCCAAATCTTTCGGCCCTTATTTCATATGTTACACTAGCTACATTATCATCAAGATCTCTATAATGTAAATAATA
>JAILMQ010000118.1 GCA_024692605.1 Eubacterium sp. | reverse complement strand
ATTTAAGGAGTGAGTTTCATAATTTATAAGCTGCGAGTTAAAGTCGAGCAGCATTACAAACTGAAACGACCGACTATAAATTTATAAAATCTTAGTGTGTTTTATAATATATATGTTTTTTCTAGTTTATATATTTATTTAATTGTATGTTTCACGTGAAACATCGAAAAATCTTTACCAGATACTTATAGATATTTATATGAATAAGTGATATAATCTTAATTCTAAACACCCTTTTTGTTGTGGGTGTAATTATTTTATGTTTTGCGAGGTTTATATATGGGCAGAATTATTGCTATTGCAAATCAAAAGGGTGGCGTGGGAAAAACAACTACAGCTATTAATCTTGCTTCATGTCTTGCAGAGAAGGGAAAACGTGTCCTGGCAATTGATATGGATTCACAGGGCAATATGACTAGTGGTTTCGGAGTTGAAAAGGATTCCTATGAACATTCTATATATGATCTGCTTCTTGGAGAATGTAATCTTGGAGAAGCTATGATTATAGATGTTTTCGAAAATCTTAATCTTGTACCTTCCAGTCAATATCTTTCAGGAGTTGAGGTTGATTTCATTGAAGTTGAGAAGCCACAACATATTTTAAAGAATATTATTAGAAATGTTAGAAAGAAGTTTGATTTTATTATTATAGATTGCCCTCCGGCATTAGGAATGCTTACAATTAATTCTTTAGTTGCTGCTGATACAGTAATTGTTCCTATACAGTGTGAGTTTTATGCTTTAGAGGGTTTAACTCAACTTCTTTATACTATTGATATGATCAAGAAGAAACTTAATAAGACACTTGAGATTGAAGGTGTTGTGTTTACTATGTATGATTCCAGAAACAATCTTTCTCAGGAGGTTGTTGATAATGTCAAGGATAATCTTGATGAAATAATATATGATACAGTTGTTCCAAGAAATGTTAGATTGGCTGAGGCTCCAAGCTTTGGACTTCCAATCAATCATTATGATCCTAGATCAACTGGTGCTGAAGCTTATCGCGAGCTTGCTGACGAAGTTATAAAAAATAAATTATTTCAATAACATATAATGTTTCACGTGAAACATAGGAGGGTAAAATGGCGTTAGGTAAAGGATATAATAGATTGTTGGATGTTGATCCTTCAGAGACTAAATCCTCACAGGCTAAAAAAGCTAAGACTGGTGCGGCAAAAAAATCTACTGGAGCAAAAAAGACAACAGCTAAATCTGCTAAGAAGGCTACAAGTAAATCAAATACTAATGTTGATGATGCAAAGGATAAATCCGGAGTGACTACATTAAAGATTTCTGAGATAGAACCAAATTCTTCTCAGCCAAGAAAGGACTTTAATGAAGATGCATTATCTGAACTTGCAGATTCCATCAAGAAGTTTGGTATTATTGAACCTATTATTGTTTCAAAAAAAGGTTCTTCATATATAATTATTGCCGGTGAGAGAAGATGGCGTGCTTCCAGACTTGCCGGATTAACTGAGGTTCCTGTTGTAATAAGAGATTATACTGACAGAGAACGTATGGAAGTAGCGTTGATAGAAAATCTTCAAAGAGAAGATCTGAATGTAATTGAAGAAGCAATGGCTTATAAAAGCCTTATTGATGAATATAACCTTAATCAGGACGAGGTTGCTGAACGTGTTTCCAAAAGTAGACCTGCAGTAACGAATTCACTTCGTCTTCTTAATCTTTCAGAAAATGTACAACAGATGCTTATTGATGATATGATTTCAGCAGGTCATGCAAGAGCTCTTCTTGCAATCGATGATCCTGATGTACAGTACGAAACAGCTTTATCAGTTTTTGATGAGAAGTTAAGTGTTCGTGAAACAGAGGCTTTAGTTAAGGGTGTTAATAATGTTTTAAGCGGTAAGGAAATTGATGACACAGGCAAGGTTGTAGAGAAAAAAGAAGATCCGGCTCTTCAAGCAATTTTATTCCGTTTAGAAGAAGACTTAAAAACTTCACTTGGTTCTAAGGTTGCAATCAAGACAAATAAAGGAAAAAAAGGTAAGATTGAAATAGAATATATATCTATGGATGATCTTGAAAGAATTATTCATATAATTAATACGGGTGTAAAAGAATCATAAGGAGACAAGTATGATATTAACTTCAGTATTTGGTATGCCTCTGGAACTTGTCCTTGTAATATTAATTCTGTTAATTATTATTTTGTTTGTAGGATTAGTTTTAACATTTAGTAAGCTACAGAGAATTAGCAGAAAATATTATACACTCACAAGTGGTAAACAGGCTAGAGATCTGGAACATATAATGTTATCCAGATTCAAAGAAATGGATAAGGTTAAAGCAAGAATGAAACGTTTTTCTAAAGAACATAGAACGTTTCAGGGACATCTTGATTCTTGTTATAACAAGTTTGGACTAGTTAAGTATGATGCATTTGATAACATGGCAGGAGAACTTAGTTATTCCCTGGCACTGCTAAACAGTGAAAATTCAGGTTTTGTAATTTCTTCCATGCATTCAAAGGAAGGATGTTTCTCTTATGCTAAGGAAGTTATTAAGGGAGAGTCTTATCTGGCATTGTCAAATGAAGAAAAAGAAGCTATTAGCAAAGCATTAACTATTGATGAAGAAATTCAAAAAATGGTTGATGAAGCAGAACAAGAAGATGTTATGTAAACCATACGATAAATAATTGATGGGAGTGTGAATTATGATAGATATTAAATTTTTAAGAGAAAATCCTGACAAAGTAAAAGAGAATATTAAAAAGAAATTTCAGGATCATAAACTGCCTTTAGTTGATGAGGTTATAGAGCTTGATAAGGAAAGAAGAGAAGTTCAGGTGGAGGCTGATAAAATCCGTAATGAAAAGAACAAGATTTCCAAACAGATAGGTGTTTTAATGGCGCAGGGTAAAAAGGAAGAGGCAGAAGAGGTTAAGAAAAAAGTTGCTGAATCAGCTGCTCGCCTTAAGGAATTAGAGGAGAAAGAGCCGGTTCTTGAGGAAAAAGTTAAGTCTATAATGATGAGAATTCCTAATATTATAGATGATTCTGTACCGGTTGGTAAGGATGACTCAGAGAATGTTGAGGTTGAAAGATTTGGTGAGCCGGTGGTTCCTGATTTTGAAATACCTTATCATACAGATATAATAGATAGATTCTCAGGTATTGATCTTGATTCAGCAAGAGATGTGGCTGGAAATGGTTTTTATTATCTGGTAGGTGATATTGCCAGACTCCATTCTGCAGTACTTGCTTATGCCAGAGATTTTATGATAGATAAAGGTTTCACATATGTTATTCCACCTTATATGATCAGAAGTGATGTTGTTACCGGCGTTATGAGTTTTGAAGAGATGGAAGCTATGATGTATAAGATTGAAGGCGAAGATCTTTATCTTATTGGAACCAGCGAACACTCAATGATTGGTAGATTCATCAATAAGATGGTTGACGAGGATAAACTGCCTCTTACATTTACCAGCTATTCACCTTGTTTCAGAAAAGAAAAGGGTGCTCATGGAATCGAAGAGAGAGGTATATACAGAATTCATCAGTTTGAGAAGCAGGAAATGGTTGTAATCTGTAAGCCTGAAGATTCTATGGAATGGTATGATAAGATGTGGAGCTATACTGTAGAGCTTTTCAGAAGCCTGGATGTTCCTGTAAGAACACTTGAATGTTGTTCAGGAGATCTTGCAGATCTTAAGGTTAAGTCTGTGGATGTTGAGGCATGGTCACCAAGACAGAAGAAATACTTTGAAGTTGGTAGTTGTTCTAATCTTGGGGACGCACAGGCAAGACGACTTAAGATCAGAGTAAAGGGTGAAGATGGAAATAAGTACCTTGCTCATACACTTAATAATACAGTAGTTGCACCACCTAGAATGCTGATCGCATTCCTTGAGAATAATCTCAACGCTGACGGATCAATTAATATTCCTAAAGCGCTTCAGCCATACATGGGTGGAAAAGAGAAGCTTATACCTACAAAATAAATCCTTAAAATCAATATTCTTATTCGGGGGGAAAGAATGGCAGATTTATTTGAATTAGAGAATAGATTAAAACAGAATAGAACTATTCTTGAAAATGTAATTAAAGATATGGATGATATTCAGAAAG
>JAILMQ010000052.1 GCA_024692605.1 Eubacterium sp. | reverse complement strand
GACAAAGAAGACAATCGATGGATATACTCTTTCCAAGATAACAATGGACGGAACTGATGTGACTAGTACAGGATCTACAGCTGTGACAACAGTAGCCGGAGAAAATACAGTAGAAGTAGAAGATACATATACAAAGGATACTGTAGAGAAGAAGGGCAACGTAAAGGTTACAAAGGAAGTTACAGGAGATGGAGCACCAGCAGATGCAACATTCACAGTAACAGCTGAGGCAACTAAGGGTTCTGATCCTATAGAGGGAACCTTCGATGCAACAGGAATAACAGGAGCTACAACAGTAACATTTGATGAAGGAAAAGCAACATTCTCAATCAAAGCAGGAGATACTGTAGAGATCAAGGGACTTCCTGATGGAACAGAGGTAGTATTTGGTGAAACAAATATGCCAGCAGACTTCTCACTTACAACGGATGAAGCTGATCGTATAGCAACTGTAGATGCAGATGCATCAGCAACACCGGAAGTAAAACTTACAAATGCATATACAAAGCCTGTAGTAATTGAAAAGGGTTATATGTCCTTCACTAAGACAGTAACTGGTCTTGAATCAGGTGATGAAGATCTTGCAGATGGAATTACATTTACTGTAACTAAGGATGGAAGCACAACACCTATAGCTACATTTACATACGCTGATCTTAAGGCTATGACAAACAGCACATGGGTAAGTGGCGAACTTGATCTTGGTACATATACAGTAACAGAGACCGATACTGGTATTACAGGATATGATTCAAAGATAACTACAACTACCTCAAGTGTTGAAGTAAAGGCTGAGAATACAGCATCTGCACCTGCAGCAGCTTCACTTACAAATGAGTATGAGAAGCAGCAGACCGAGCCTACAAAGTATGATGTATATATTACAAAGGCTGAGATGGCAGATGGTTCAAAAGAAGTAGAAGGTGCTTCACTTACACTTTATGATAAAGATGGAAATGTAGTAGAATCATGGAAGTCTGAGAAGACAACTCATAAGGTTTCACTTGTGCCTGGAGACTACACACTTGTTGAGACACTCCTTCCGGAAAATGATATCTATCATGTACAGTCTGAAGATGTTACATTCACTGTAGGTGACGATGGCAAGGTTGCAAGTTCAAGTGCATTGGGTGATGATGGTGTAGTAATGATCGATGACCTTGGTGGAGCATTTACAGTAAAGGTTGTTGAGGAAGAAACAGGTACACCTGTACCAAATGCAACAATAGAGATTACCAAGCCGGATGGAACAACAGAAACAGTTACAACTGACGAGAATGGTGAAGTGATTGTTACAAATCTTCCGGATGGTGAAGAGTATACATATAAGGTAGTCAAAGTACCTGATGATTATGATGTTAAGACTGGTGGTACTGATAAGGTAACTATCGAAAAGGGCAAGACTATTGATAAGACAGAAGAGATAGCACCTAAGGCAGAGCCTAAGACTGATGCAACAACAGAAGAGAAGACAACAACAGAGGAGCAGACTACTACAGAAGAGAAGACTACTGAAGAACAGCCTGACGATGAAGACGAAGAAGAAGATGAAGACGAAGAAGATGAGGATACAGGAACACTTATCGTAACTGTTATTGATGAGAAGACTGGAAAGCCTGTACCAAATGCAACTGTTGAAATTACAAATCCTGATGGAACAAAGGGAACATATACTACAGATGAGAATGGACAGATTAAGCTCACTGAGCTTCCTGCAGGAGAGTATAAGGTTGTAGTTACAAAGGTACCGGATGGTTATTCAGTAACAACAGGTAAGGTTGAGACTGTAACAGTCGAAGAAGGCAAGACAACTAAGCATACAGCTATGATTGCCAAGACTGAGGATTCACCGGCTAAGTCAGCTACATCTAAGTCAGTTAAGACTTCTGATAATGCTAAGCTGATACCAATCATAATAGTTATGGTTCTTTCACTGGCATTTATCGTTGTGATAATTATTCGCAAGAGAAGAATTAACAAGAATTACTAAAAATATACTTAGCAAAGGCTAGTACTAAGGGACGCAGTATAAAAGCTGCGTCCTTTTTATGTTTTGATGTTGTAATTTGAGCATTAGATAATGTATAATCATGTGTGATGATTTGTTTCAGTTAGACGTATTATCTTGGGGGTAAATATGAACGACAAGGGTGGTTTTTCCGAGTGGCTCAGCTACCGGATGAAGGTATTAAGAGTTAGTGACAGACATTTCTTCAGATTTGTGTGGTCTGTGGCCATAATAATAGTTGCAGTAACTGTTATTATCAGTGCTATGGTTACTTCTGCAAATGAGAAGAAAGCTAAGAAAAAAACTAAGAAAGAAGAGCCGAAAACGGAAGTGGTTGCAACGGTTACAGATGCAACTGAGACCGACTCAAAGAAAGCTAAAGAAACTGAATGGAATCTCATCCTTGTAAATAAGGATAATCCCCTTCCGAAGGGGTATTCAGTTCCTGAATTCGAAGAACTTAATAATAATCAAAAGGTGGATTCAAGGATATATCCTGAACTTCAGAAGCTGTTTGATGATGCCAGGGCTCAGGGTTATTCTCCAACGATAACAAAGAGTTATGCTGTACCGGAGGGCAGTGGTGACCTGCAGGCTCTGCTTGATCAGGGAATGACAAAGGAACAGGCTGAGGCAAAACTGGGAGAAAGTTCCGGTGATAAGATAACAGACGAGCATGCTACAGGACTTGCTATTGATGTAGAGTCCAGTGCCAGCGAGGATGATAGAAATAATTTATATAAATGGTTCGAGACCAATCTTGCAGATTATGGTTTTATCATAAGATATCCGGATAACAAGGTTCCATTTACGGGTGTAGATGATGATAAATGGCATCTGAGGTATGTGGGTAAAGAAGCGGCAAAAGCTATGCAGGAAAGCGGCCAGTGTCTGGAAGAGTATCTGGGTGCAGAGTAGTTATAAAAAAAATAGTAAAAAAGAGTAGTAACCAAAAGAGAAGTAAAAAAACAACAGTCTATTGAGAAGAACTCAAAAGACTGTTGTTTTTTAGTCTGAATTTTTGATTCAATAATTTAATCAATATTAGGAAATTGATGGTCTGTCAAAATTATCTGAAATAGTATGCTTTTCCTTGTATTCATTGATTCTGGACTGGATTCTGATTGTAGGATCCAGAAGATCACTGATGGATGAATCATGATTCAGGTGATCGATTATTATCGCAATATATTTGCTGAGATCAGCTGATTTATACCATGGTTTATCCAGAAGTGCAGGGTTCTGATAGCATACATTTGTTGAGATAACGCTGTCGAAGATTCCTTCTTCATAGGCCTTATCAAATACTTCAAGTCCTGCAGTGAAAAGTCCGAAGGTTGCAATACAGAATACTCTGTTTGCCTTGCGGGCCTTAAGCTGACGACATACATCCAGCATGCTTTCTCCGGAAGCAATCATATCATCTATAATAATTACATCTTTGCCCTCTACTGAGTCGCCAAGGAATTCATGTGCCACAATAGGGTTCTTGCCATTTACAACCTTTGAATAATCTCTTCTCTTGTAGAACATACCAACATCTACGCCGAAGTGGTTAGCAAAGTATATAGCTCTATGCATTGCGCCTTCATCCGGGCTTATTACCATGATGTGTTCATTATCAAGTGTAAGATCCGGGGTAGATTTTAAAAGACACTTGATGAACTGATATGTTGGCATGAGATTCTCAAATCCAACAGTAGGAATAGCATTGTGTACTCTTGGGTCATGCGCGTCAAATGTAATGATATTCGATACACCCATTGAAGCAAGCTCCTGAAGTGCCATTGCACAGTCAAGAGATTCTCTGCTTGTACGTTTATGCTGTCTTGATTCATAAAGGAAAGGCATGATCACATTTATTCTGTGAGCTTTTCCGGCACTGGCAGCTATTACACGCTTAATGTCTGCATAATGCTCATCCGGTGTCATTGGAACCATTCTTCCTCCGAGGTTGTACTCGATTCCCGTATTAGTTACATCTGCCAGGATGTAAAGGTCTGTTCCACGAACTGAATCAGTAAGAGTTCCTTTTGCTTCTCCTGATGCGAATCTGGGGCAGTCAGACTGCAGAAGATAAGTATCTCTGGTATAACCGGTAAACATCAGGTGCTCAGTGTTTAAATGCACTCTTTCTGTTCTCCATCTTACTAGGTATTCATCAATTGATTTACCTAAACGTTCGGAGCTCTTAAGGGCAATAAGTCCGAGCTTTCCGGCAGGTACGGTAATGAGTTTGCTTTGATCTGGCATTGTTTTTCCTCCGTTTTGAGTTATCAGGGTCAGACTGATATTATGCTCTGTTTTTAATATATCTTATGTCCTCGCCATAAAGAGGATAAAGTGTAAATCCCTGGGCGATTCTCGACATAACTCGTTCGGTGTATCTGTCCTGGAGTGTTTCCAGACTCAGATTAGTAGTGATAATAACTGATTTATTGCTAAGCATTCTTTTGTTGATTATCTCGAAAAGCTGTGATTTGACGAAGCTGCTGAGAACCTCCGTTCCCAGATCATCAATGATCAGAAGGTCGCTGCTATATATATATTGATAGATAGCTTCCACAGCATCACTTTTGTTACGTGACATTATATAATTACTCAGAACCTGTTCAAACATTTCATTAGCTGAAAGGTAGAGTACGGATTTACCGTCATCCAGGAGAGCCTTTGCTATACAATTGGAGATAAAGGTCTTTCCTATACCGGTGCTTCCGTATATTAAAATATTACCATGCTCTTTGTCAAAATTTTCCACAAAGTTTTTGGCTTTTTCAAAGATTCCTTCGGCATTTTCGTGCGGAGTTTTCTTATGCCTGTTGTCTGATTCATTACTGTAGTAATCCAGATTAAATGTATTAAAGTT
The DNA here is from genome assembly GCA_024692605.1 of Eubacterium sp. GTDB lineage: Bacteria > Bacillota > Clostridia > Lachnospirales > Lachnospiraceae > Eubacterium_Q. Next base: position 25,978 of record JAILMQ010000052.1, on the reverse strand, counting down.
CTCAACCTCAAATACACGGTTCAGATTGGATCTCTGGTAGAGCTCATTAATTCGGAGTCTTTTTACACAGGAGCAGGGCTTTCCGTTAACCTCGCCCCAATCCTTACACAGGCTGCATTCATAGATTGGCTCCAGGTAATCCTCAGGATATCCGTTCTGGGTAAGAAGTTTTTTCTTCTCGTTTATTTTTTCATTTATCTGTTTTTCAATGTCAGTATTTTTTCTACCGGTTCTGATACGGTTTTTTGCTTCTTCAACAGAGATACAGGCAATCTCTTTATTCAGTTCTTCGATTCTTGGCACCTTTTCATAGATCTCATCTATTCTTTCCTGATGGGTTCTTTCGTTTTGAATTCGGATAAGATTTAAATGTGCCTGAATATCTATTTTTTCAATATCATTTATTATCATATTCTTTATCCCAGATAATATTCTTCAAGTTCATGAAGTTTGTCCAGCTTCTGTTTTTCATTTTTATAATTAGAGATTATATTTTCATTATTCATCTTTCGTTTATGCGAATGTGACTCATCCAGACGGCTTATGTCAGAGAAGGAATTTACACCGTTCTTATACCAGTTCTCAAGAATACCGTTTACATATGGGAAGTTCGCATCGTGAGGCTTTGAGGTTATGGCTCTGTTGCAGGCCTCGATAATGATAACATCCGAGAAACCATAAACTCTTGTCCAGGTATCGATGTACTTTTTCTCGACCGGTGCAGGAGAGAAACGACTGGTGATACCCAGAGTTTTAAGAATTCTGCTATATAATGTAAGATAACGGGTTGAGTATTCCTCAGCTTCCTCGCGGGATGTGATACCTTCCTCGTACCAGTTTCTGGCTACCTTTTCTATGTAGTTAAAGCTCGTCTTCTTAATCTCAGCACAGTACTCAAGAAGGTACTCTGAGAGATCAAAGGAGAAGCCTAACTGATCCTTGATATAGATAAGAGAATTAAGCTCCTTCTGTGAAAGATCTCTGTTGCAGTAAGCGGTAGCTTCGTTGATCAGGTTTCTGATCTCGGAATCGTGAAGCTTGCTCTTGAGATCGGCAGGAGATGGCTGTTTCTTTCTAGGTGCCTTAACAGGCTCATCATCATCGGTAATAAAGTCCATCTCAGATTCTTTCTTGCCTGTTACCTTTTCCGGAAGCTCAACACGGCTGCTTATTGTTTCTTCATCCGGGGTAAGGGATTGAATAAAGTCAACCACCTTTAAGTCTGAAGTGATAGTAATGTCCGGTTTCTTCAGATTAAGGAGAACGATACCGGTTACTTCCTTATTCTCATTATAATGTAACCTGAGGGCATCTTCCTTTATCCAATATCTGATTCCTCTGCATACATCCTTTTCGGTACAGTTAAGAGTATCAGCAATATCGCTTATGGAAATTGGTCTGTGAGTGGAGCAGAGCATAGCAAGATAAAGGTAAAGTTTTACGAAATCTCCGTTAGCATCTGCCATATAGAATTCGATAAAATTATTCGAAATATTTGTATAGAAATCCTCTTCCGAGGTGACATTGATTTTGTTCATTTTTTTCCAACCTTCTTCTAAAAATCCCTTAGTGCTAATGCATTATAACAACCATTTCTATGAATTGCAAACGCCCAAAACCGGGGTCAGGGCATAGTGCTTACAGGTGGAAAATGTTGATAATGTGGATTACTTTTCTTATATCAATAAAATAGGGACTTAACCGATTTGGATAAGTCCCTTTGTATGTTGATATAATACCAACTTTGGTTTACATAACTACTAAAACTAATTTGTGGATAATGTTGATAAACTACTTTGACAGGAGCTCAACTCCCACAGAATCTATATTTCCGGCACCCATAGTTATTAACATATCATTGTTAGTAGAATTTTTTTCAAAATATTTTTCAATGGATTTAAAATCTCCTAAATAATGAGCATCACAACCTAAGTTTTTAAGCTCATTTTCCAGATCTTTTGATGAAATCGTACCATCATCAATTTCCCTTGCGGCATAAATATCTGCAAGCAGAATATGATCTGCAACAGACAGTGCCTTTGCAAAATCCTTAAGGTGTGCTTTGGTTCTTGAATATGTATGAGGCTGGAATGCAACCCACAGCTCATTTTTTACAACTGTCTTTGCAACGGCCATTGAAGCGGATATTTCTGTTGGATGATGAGCATAATCATCTATGATAACTGCGCCTTTATCTGTTGTTCCTTTGTACTGAAAACGTCTGTCTGCGCTGTGGCAGAGCTTAAGCCCTTCCTTAATATTATCCAGATCGATTCCTATATAAAGAGAAGCAGCGATGGCTGAAAGTGAGTTGATTGCGTTATGCTCACCCATAACTGAAAGGCTTATCTCACCCATATCTTCTCCATTTATATAAAGCTCATAGGTTGGCTGTCCCAGTTCATTAAGACGGATGTTCTTTGCCTGATAATCATTTCCATCCTTCTTTCCGAAGGTAACCACCTTTATGTTTTTATCCTTAACAGCTTCCACAATCTGGTCGCGGTATTTCATATCGCCATTCACGACAAGGATTCCACCTTCAACTGTTTTTGTGGCAAATGTAGCAAATGACGCTGCGATGTTCTCAATATTCTTAAAGAAGTCCAGATGATCATTATCCACATTCAGGATAATGCTTGCATATGGACGGAAGGAATGATAGCTGTTTGTATATTCGCAGGCCTCTGTTACAAAATAATCAGAAGAGCCTACACGGATATTTCCACCTATAGTCTCCAGCATTCCGCCGATGGAGATTGTTGGATCTGTTTTAGCAGTCAGCATGATATGTGCCATCATAGAAGTAGTAGTTGTCTTTCCATGAGTTCCTGCAACTGCAACGCTGTATTTATAATTATCCATCAGCTGTCCCAGAAATTCTGCTCTGGTCAGCATTGGAAGTCCGGCCTTTTTGGCTGCCTGGAATTCCTCGTTATCCTCATGTACTGCGGCGGTATAAACTACAAAATCTATATCCTCTGTGATATTAGATGCAACCTGGCTCAGGTAAACTTTGATGCCCTGTTTTTCCAGATTCTTTGTTATATCGGATTCCTTCATATCGGAACCGGAAACCTTGAAACCTGCGTTCTTAAGTATTTCAGCAAGACCACTCATGCTTATTCCGCCGATACCAATAAAATGTGCAGATTTCGGATCATTAAAATCAACCTTATACATTTCCTAACCTCGCGTTTTTATTCTTATTTAATATAGATATTTTTTAAAACACTTACGACATAATACCACATTGCTGAGGTAAAGTATACCATTAATGTAAGTAATTAAGCCGATTTTTGACTTGTTATGGGTTGACTCATTATCTACTTTATATTATTTTTATAGAGTAGTTTTATATCAGAACAGGAAACCTGCAGGAGCTGGGAGTTGGTGACTGGATTACCATAGTTGCAGGATTATTAGCAGGTGTCTATGCAATAATCTTATTGAATAAATGGGCTGTTAAGTAAATCTTTATATTGAAAAATGTACCTGTTTGGTGTATATTTTTTACATCTTATAAGAATTTATCTTAATTAATGAGGAGATGATGTTATGGCAAAGAAGGATATTGACTGGGGATCACTTGGATTCGGTTATGTAGAAACTGATGCAAGTTATGTATCTAATTTTAAGGATGGTAAATGGGATGATGGAGTGATCACACCGGATCACACTATTACAATGAGTGAATGTGCATGCGTGCTTCATTATTCACAGTCATGTTTCGAAGGTCTTAAGGCATATGAGACAGAGGATGGACATATTGTTACATTCAGACCTGACCTTAATGCAAAGAGAATGGTGGATACAGCTGAGAGACTGGAAATGGCGGTCTTCCCTGAGGAAAGATTCCTGGATGCTGTTGATAAGGTAGTACTTGCAAATGAGGACTGGGTTCCTCCATTTGGAAGCGGAGCTACATTATATATAAGACCTTTTATGTTTGGTTCAAATGAGGTTATCGGTGTTAAGCCGGCTGATGAATATCAGTTCAGAATTCTTACTACACCGGTTGGTCCTTATTTCAAGGGTGGTGCCAAGGCAATCACTATCAGAATAAGTGATTTTGATAGAGCAGCTCCTCATGGAACAGGTCATATCAAAGCAGGTCTTAACTATGCTATGTCACTTCATGCAATAGTTGATGCTCATAAGAAGGGCTTCGATGAGAACCTTTATCTTGATCCTGCATCAAGAACAAAGATTGAAGAGACAGGTGGAGCAAACGTTATCTTTATAAAGGGTAATAAGTTCATTACTCCAAAGTCAGGAAGTATTCTTCCTTCAGTAACCAGAAGATCTCTGGAGGTTGTTGCTAAAGATTACCTCGGAATGGAAGTTGAGGAAAGAGAAGTATTCCTTGATGAGGTTCCTGAATTCGAAGAATGTGGTCTTTGCGGAACTGCAGCAGTTATATCACCTGTTGGAACAATTAACGATCATGGTAAAGAAATCGTATTCCCGGGAAGTGCAAATGGCGAGGTAGGACCAAAGATCAAGAAGCTTTATGATACACTTACAGGAATTCAGATGTGCAAGATTGAAGCACCTGAAGGCTGGGTACACATTATTAAATAAATTAGTAAACTTACTTCAACGCCATTTGGATTATTTCAAATGGCGTTATTATCGTATCGATAAATTACTCATGGAGAGTTGTATGAAAAAGAGAAGTTTTAAAATATTATCTATTCTTATGATTGTTTTTCTGATGGGGTCTCTTCTCACTGCTTGTGGTTCCAAAACCAGAACCATAAAGTCTGAGGGGATGAAGATGTCCCTCAGCAAGGAATACAGAAAGGCCAGTCTTGCCAATGCCACCTGGTATTATGAAAGTCCGGATGGTCTTGCAATGGGTATAAAGTCCTCTAAGGATGATATCGAAAAGAGTGGTCTCGAGACAGATTCAGTACAGGATTATGCTGAAGCATATATCAAGGCTAACAATATTCCGGGAAATCCTAAGGTTAAAGCAAAAGGAAACTATTATTATTTTACTTATAAAAGAAAAGTTTCAGGCACGGAGTATGCATATCTTACCTGTGTTTATGATAATGATGATTCCATATGGCTTATTAATTTTGCATGTTACAAGGAACTCTTTAAAGAGTATAAATCAGAATTTTTTGCGTCAGCTGATTCAGTTGAATTCGCAGAATAGGAGACCTTAGTCGTGATAGATACTGATAAATTGGTTCAGAACAGATTTATTCTGTCTGAGCTTATAAAAAAGGGAATAAGATTAAAATACCGTAGATCCTATCTTGGAATTCTATGGTCACTTCTGGAACCTCTTCTCACCATGATAGTTCTTACTATAGTATTCGGAACTCTTATGGGAGAAAAGGATAAAACATTTCCTGTATATATCCTTTCAGGAAGGCTGTTGTATGGTTATTATTCACAGTCCACAACAGCAGCGCTTAAATCTATAAGGGCAAACAGCTCCATCATCAAGAAGGTTTATGTGCCTAAGATGCTGTATCCCCTTTCATCCATTTTATTTAATTTTATTATATTTTTGATATCACTTCTGGTGCTTGCTATTGTTGCAGCAGTTTTTGGTGTATTTCCTACATTATATCTGCTCCAGGCTGTACCGGTTTTACTTGTACTTCTGCTCCTGAGTCTGGGCTGTGGAATCTTCCTTTCTACAGTAGGTGTTTTCTTCAGGGATATGGAATATCTCTGGACCATCGCATTGATGCTGATAATGTATACCTGTGCAATCTTCTACAGAGCAAGCCGTCTTCTGAACAGTAGATGGAGTTTTGTGCTTAAGCTTAATCCTCTGTTCTGTGTGATTGAGAATTTCAGAAGTGCAATCTTCGGAGAACCTATCAATGTTAAATATTTTCTCTACGCAACCTGCTTCAGCCTTATTATGATTCTTTTGGGCTGTTGGGTATTTAAGAAAAATGAAGATAAATTTATATTAGAAATCTGATGTTGGAGAATAATATGTCAGACACTATTTTAAAGGTTGACAATGTAAGTATGAAATTCAATCTGAGTAAGGAAAAGCATGACTCGGTTAAGGAATACTTCATTGCAATGATGAAAAAAGAACTTATATATAATGAATTCTGGGCGCTTTCCGATGTCTCCTTTGAACTGAAGAGGGGTGACAGACTTGGTATCCTGGGCTTTAACGGTGCCGGTAAGTCCACCCTGCTTAAGGTTATAGCAGGTGTGTTCAAGCCTACTATAGGTACTGTTGAACGTGAAGGGGTTCTTGCACCACTTATCGAGCTGGGAGCGGGCTTTGATCCACAGTATACCGGTATGGAAAACATTTACCTTTACGGAGCCTGCCTTGGATACAGTCATAGATTCATCGACGAGAAGCTGGAGGATATAATAAACTTCTCAGAGCTACAGGATTTTATAGATGTTCCACTGAAGAATTATTCCTCGGGTATGAAGGCGAGACTGGGTTTTGCAATCGCCACAGTGGTTGAACCGGACATTCTTATTTTGGATGAGGTGCTTTCTGTTGGTGATGCAAAGTTTAAAAAGAAGAGTGAGAACAGACTGCTCAGTCTTCTGGATAAAGGGGTGACAGTGCTTTTTGTTTCCCACAATACAGAACAGGTCAGCAGGATCTGCAATAAGGCCATCATTCTGGAAAAGGGCAAGGTAATTGACTACGGTGATGCAGATTCGGTAGTTAAACATTATGAAACACTTGTTGGTTAAGGTATTAAGTGTTATGATGGGACATAAGGTTTGGTTAAGGGGGGCAGGAAATGTTCTTAATAGAATTGCTTAAGGTTGTATTAATAGGTTTAGTAGAAGGTATTACTGAGTGGCTTCCCATCAGTAGTACCGGACATATGCTTCTTATAGATGAATTTATTCATATGAGTGCCAGCCGGGATTTTAAGGATATGTTTTTTGTCGTTATCCAGCTTGGTGCAATTCTTGCGGTTATTTACATTTACTGGGCTAAGCTCTGGCCTTTCAGACTTACCAGGGGAACAGACGCAGATCTTATTGAAGACAGCGAGGAATATGGTAAGAAAAAGAAGAAGGACGGAAGATGGATAAATGAGATCCGTGTGGGCAGTATCGGTATAAGCAGACCGATTATTATGATGTGGCTTAAGGTTATTGTTGCCACAATCCCTGCAGGTGTTGTAGGTCTTCTTCTTGATGACTGGATGGATAAGCATGCTCATACAGCTCCGGTTATTGCAGTTGCTCTTATTGTTTATGGTGTTCTTTTTATCCTTGTTGAAAAAAGAAATGAAGATAGAAAACCTAAAATCAGAAAGATCAGTCAGTTAAGTTATCTTGATGCGCTTAAGCTTGGACTTTTCCAGACACTGGCAGTGGTTCCGGGTACATCCCGTTCAGGAGCTACTATAGTCGGTGGACTTACAATGGGTATATCAAGAAGGCTTGCTGCTGAATTCTCCTTCTTTATGAGCATTCCCATAATGTTCGGCTGGAGTATTGTAAAGCTGATCAAATTCGGATTACATTACTCAATACTCCAATTCTTTGAGCTTATAATAGGAATGGTTGTAGCATTCTTTGTATCAGTTTTTGTTATCCAGTTCCTTATGAGCTACATCAAAAAGAACGATTTCAAGTTATTCGGTTACTACAGGATATTACTTGGAATCCTTATAATCGTTGTTTTCACTATAAAAGCGATTATTGCATAAAGTCGAAAATCTTTTACATTTTCCTATTGACTTATTGATGGATACTATGTTATTCTAACACTTGCGTTTCTGTACGCATTTCTTTTAGTGTGCGTTAATCAGCAGTCCCAGCTGTGCCCTAAAAGTTTACCCTATTTCGTACAAGAATCGTAACTGGTATATAATTTGAATTTATTTATGTTTATGGAGGTAATGACTCATGCGTGTAAAGATCACACTTGCATGTGAGGAATGCAAACAGCGTAATTACAACCTTACTAAAGATAAGAAGCTTCACCCGGACAGAATGGTAACAAAGAAGTACTGCAGATTCTGTCAGAAGCACACAAGTCATAAGGAAACAAAGTAATTAGGAAACTAAGTTATTAGATTCTTTTAAGATACTTTTATATGAGGTAGATATTATGTCAGATAAAAAAGAGACATCACCTGCTCTTAAGAGAAGCTGGTTCCAGGAACTGAAAGCGGAATTTGGAAAGATTACCTGGCCTACAAAAGTTGAGCTTATGAAGGAAACAGTTGTTGTACTTATCACGGCTATTGCTTTAGGCTGTCTGATTGTCGTTGTCGATTGGCTTCTCAATCTCGGACTTCAGTACATATGGTAGGTGGTGATATTATGGCAGATGAAAAGAATATAAACATCGAAGAAGAAAATACTGCAGAGGTTAATGAGGCAAATGCTGAAGAGACCGGTGCAGCTGTTGAAGATGCAGTTGAGGCTGCCAAAGAAGAGGCACCTCGTATTAAATCTGCAAATATCAAACAGCAGGGGGATGATGAACCCCACTGGTATGTAGTTCATACATATTCAGGTTATGAGAATAAGGTAAAAGCTGATATCGAGAAGACTATAGAGAATAGAAGACTTCAGGATCAGATGTTTGAAGTTATGGTTCCTGTACAGGACATAACTGAAGTTAAGGATGGTAAGAAGAAGACCATCTCAAAGAAGATTTTTCCGGGATATGTTCTGGTTCATATGATCAAGAACGATGTTACATGGTACGTTGTAAGAAATACACGTGGTGTAACCGGTTTCGTAGGACCTGGATCAGAGCCTGTACCTCTTACAGATGCTGAGATGATAAGACTTGGCATAAGAGTTGATGATATCGTTATCGATGTTGAGGTTGGCGATACAATCAAGGTTATTGCCGGTGCTTGGGAAGGCACCATCGGAAAGATTAAGACTATCAGCCGTACTAAGCAGTCTGTTACCATTGATATTGATATCTTTGGTCGTTCAACAGATGTTGAGATCAGTCTGGGTGATATTCAGAAGTTATAATGATATTTACCGTAGGAATTACATTTGCCTATGGTTTATATAAGTGGAAGGGGACGTAACACCCCGCGATTTACCACGAGAGGAGGAAATTAAAATGGCTAAAAAAGTCGAAGGTTACATCAAATTACAGATACCTGCAGGAAAGGCAACTCCAGCTCCACCTGTTGGACCAGCTCTTGGTCAGCATGGTGTAAATATCGTTGATTTTACAAAGCAGTTCAACGATAGAACAAGAGAAATGGGTGACGTACTTATTCCTGTTGTTATCACAGTTTACGCAGACAGAAGCTTCAGCTTCATTACCAAGACACCACCTGCAGCAGTTCTTATTAAGAAGGCAGCAGGACTTGCTAAGGCATCCGGTGAACCAAACAAGAAGAAGGTTGGTAAGATTACTAAGGCTCAGGTACAGGAAATTGCTGAGACTAAGATGAAAGACCTGAACGCAGCATCACTTGAGACAGCTATGAGCATGATAGCTGGTACTGCTCGTTCTATGGGAATCGAAGTAGTTGACTAATTCGGGAGGTAATGAAGAAGATGAAAAAGAGTAAAAGATATATAGAGGCTGCAAAGCTTGTTGATAAGACAAAGCTTTACGACCTTGATGAAGCTACAGAAATTATTAAAAAGACAGCTAGTGCAAAGTTTGATGAGACAATCGAGGCTCATTTAAAGCTTGGTGTTGATGGACGTCACGCAGACCAGCAGGTTCGTGGTGCTGTTGTACTTCCTCATGGAACAGGAAAGACAGTAAAGGTTCTCGTATTTGCCAAGGGAGATAAGGTTGAGCAGGCACTTGCTGCAGGCGCTGATTATGCAGGTGGAGAAGAGCTCGTTCCTAAGATTCAGAACGAAGGATGGCTTGACTTCGATGTAGTTATCGCTACACCTGATATGATGGGTGTTGTTGGACGTCTTGGACGTGTACTCGGACCTAAGGGTCTCATGCCAAATCCAAAGGCTGGTACAGTTACTCCTGATGTAGTTAAGGCTATTGAGGATGTAAAGGCCGGTAAGATTGAGTACAGACTTGATAAGGCTAACATCATTCACGTTCCGGTTGGAAAGGCTTCTTTCACAAAAGAGCAGATCGTAGGAAACTACACAGCTCTTATGGAGGCAGTAGTAAAGGCTAGACCTTCAAGTGCTAAAGGACAGTACCTTAAGAGTGTAACAATCACTACTACAATGGGTCCTGGAATTAAGCTTAATCCTAACAGATTCACAGGTCAGTCATCAGCTGAATAAGATTAAAATAACCCATTGGGGTCAGACCCCAATGGGTTATTATTTTGCAATCAACCCAAAGGGGTCTGACCCCAATGGGTTATTTTTTTGGCTCGATCAAAGTCGATTCCGTAGACGTCTTCGATTAATTCCTTCGCTATGACCTTGTTGGTCGGCCCTGTTTTTATCAGCCGGCCTTCTTTCATTAGAACTATATTGTCGGATGTGTTGCAGGCAATAGGGATATCATGAAATACTGTGATGGCTGTATTTTTGTGCGGGATGCCATCAACTTCGGTTGTTCCCTGTGACCATTCCTTCAGGAAGTCCATCAGCTCTATCTGGTATTTGATATCCAGGTGGTTGGTGGGTTCATCCAGCAGGATTATCGGAGTGCTTTGGGCGATGGTCCTTGCCAGAAATACTCGCTGGAGCTGTCCGCCGGAAAGCTCGGATAACTGCTTATCAGATATATCTTTAAGGCCTGTGATATCAAGAGCATATTCCACGGCTTCTTTATCTTTATCGGATACATTTCCGATTAATTCGGCAAATGTGTTTCTTTGGTGCGAATATCTGCCCATGAGAATGCAGTCATAAACTGAATAAGAAAAATATACATGGGAAAACTGCGGTGTCATGGAAATGAATCTTGCCAGAGTTTTTCTTTTTTTATTTCTGAGATCTGCTAATTCATATTCGGAAACATCCCGGATACTGATTTTGACACTTCCGGAATAATCGAGAATACCCGCAAGCACACGAAGAAGAGTGGTCTTTCCGGACCCGTTCGGACCCAGTATTCCCCAGATACCTTCTTCGGTGAAGTTAAGGTTTAGATCTTTTATTATCGGGCTGTCTTTTATATAGCCCGCGGTTACATTTTCCAGATTAATTTCCATGGCGTTAATACCTGTTATATATAATTCCTGTTTACTTTTTCTTGAAGAATATGAATATGAAGAAGGGTGCTCCCAGAAGAGCAGTTACCGCCCCGACGGGCAGTTCTCTTGGGGAGATTATGGTTCTTGCTATAAGATCCGCGATGGACATGAAGGCTCCGCCGAAGAGGAAGCTCATGGGAATCACCACGTTATGCTTCGAACCGAATATTCTTCTTACAACGTGTGGAGCCACCAGATCGATGAAACCGATGGTTCCTGTAAAGGCCACGCATACTCCTGTCAGAAGAGATGTGAGCACGATAAATGTGGTCTTTTTCTTTTTTGTATCTATACCCATGGACATGGCCTGATCGTCACCGAAGGTCATAATGTCCAGGTCCTTTGAAAACAGCCATATGACAAATACTATAACAATGGATACGATAAATATGATTCCCACCTGTAACCAGCTTCTTGAAGCAAAGGAGCCCATCATCCAGTAATAAATCTGCTGGTAATGATCCGGAAACAGGGAGGACAGAAGAGTAAGTATTGAACTTACGAAAAGTGACACCACCATACCCACAAGTATCATTGTATAGCTGTGAAGATTTCTGTCTATTTTAGTTGAAATGACAATAACGAAAAGAACTGTCAGCAGTGCGAAAACAAAACCTGCTGTGGGAAGCAGAAAGCTTCTAAGGGCAAACATTTTTATTCCGGTAATTATAATGATGGTAGCACCCAGAGCGGACCCGGAGGAAACTCCCATTGTGTAGGAGGAGGCCAGAGGGTTCTGAAGTAAGGACTGCATTATAACGCCGCTTACTGAAAGAGCACCGCCCACTAAAAAAGCCGCCAGTGCCCGAGGAAGCCGGATGTTCCAGAAGATGGAAACATCCATAGGCTGAACTGAGTCGGGTAGTGGCCGGCCAAAAACTTTATGCAAAATAATACAAATTGAATCCGGGAGTGCAATTGATACACTCCCCAGATTTATACAAAGTATCAATATGAAAATGCAGATTATAAAAGATAAAATGTATTTTTTCATATTCTTATTCAGCATCTCCTGAAGTTGCAAATGGATCGTCAAAGGCTGCATACTCATCAGGATAGATCTGTTTTGCCATCTGAATCATAGCGTCTATAACGTGCTGGTTTGGCTGGTTACTTGCATCAGCGTCGATGTAATATATGGCACCGTTTTGAATGGCAGTTACATTTTCCCAGCCCGGTGCAGTCTTGATTACATTTACCGCATCATCAATATAGTTTACGTTTGTTATGATAACATCCGGGTTCATGGCAATGGCCTCTTCCTCGGAAATACTGATCCAGCTTTCCTGGTCGCCGGTGATGTTCTCGGCACCGATGGCTGTTATCATTTCGTCAAGATAAGTATTTTTACCAAATGTATAGATTGAAGGATAGTCGGAACTTGGGAGAGAAATCTCGAAAAGAACCTTCTTTTTATCAGTGATATTCTTAGATATTTCCTGAATCTCAGCAATCTGGTCGTTGTAGTCGTTAACAATCTTATTGGCTTCTTCTTCCATGCCGATGGCATTTCCGATGGCAACCATGTCGTTGGCAATGTCATCAAGTGAAGGACTTGATGGAATGTCGAAAACACAGATGCCTGCATCTCTTGCAGCTTTGAAAGCATCCTCGCCACCTACGTTACTCATTCCGGAAGTGAAGATGATGTCCGGCTCAAGGGCAACTAATTTCTCGTTGTCAGGTGCCATCATATCAAACTGAGGAATATCAGCTGCGAGCTGATCAGCATAAGCATATGAATTAGTGTCAATTGCAACTATCTTGTCAGCAGCTCCGATATCGATGAGAAAACGTGTAGTTGAAGGTGCCATGGATATAATCTTATCAACCTTTGCAGGAAGAGTGATATCATTTCCGGCTCTATCCTGTGCGGCGGTTCCTTCGGCATCAGCTGCAGTGGCAGCTGCCTCAGTATCCTCTTCAACAGCGCTTTCGGTAGTTGTGATCACTTCAGTAGGTGTCTCAGCATCCTTCTTTCCACATCCTGCAAGAAGAGAAAGTGAAAGAAGACCTGCGATTAAAAGTGGGGTAAATTTGTGTTTCATGTTGTCGCTCCTTTTTATTAAGTTGTTTTGTTATAAATTCAACGATAGAATGATACCACAAAATCACTTGAAAATACAGAGGCAATGGTTAAGGCGGATTAATTTGTTAATCCGGACTTTGCAAAGATATGTATAAATGTTAAGATAGTATGGCTGACAGTAGCGACCCTAAGGCTGGAAATTATAGCCGGAAGAGATCTTATGAGTGAGACTCACGGAAAGGTTGATAGAATGATTGATGGAATGATTAATGTAAATAGAAATGAGGTTGAAAGATATCTGGGACTTGCCAAAGCTTTTTCAAAGAATGATAAAGCGGCTGCCGATCCTGATAATGGGAATCTGGATAAAGAGCACCTGGACAAAATAATCGATGAGTGTATTGCTGATATGCAGCAGCAGGTTACCCCACGATATACATATAAAAGATTTCCGATAGAATGGAAGTTCAGTTTTAAGCTGGTTCCTGATGATGATCAAAACGGCGAAAACAAAAAAGGTGGATTTCGAAAAGAGAAAAAGACCACCTGCAGCTTCGCAGGGATTGAAGTGGCTTCCGGAAATCTTCTGAAGAATCTGGAGGGTTGCGGGGAGATCGTTCTTATGGCAGTTACCCTTGGGCCGGCGCCGGACATGCTTGTGAGAAAGGCTGAGGTTCGTGATATGATGAAGGCCTATACCTATCAGGCGGTGGGAGCGGCCATGGCAGAAGCCTGGTGCGACGAAGTTAATGATATGATAATAAAAGAGGCTAAAGAAGAAGGGCTTTTTGCAAGGCCAAGATTCTCTCCCGGGTATGGAGATTTTCCTCTGGAAGTTCAGAAGGATTTTGAGCGGATACTGGAGATGCCCAAGACTGTGGGAGTTACACTTTCAGACAGTCTCCTTATGACACCGACAAAATCAATTACTGCTGTCATTGGACTTACGGAGATTGATTCTAATTGTGAGAAAAGTGGATGTGAGCAGTGTGCTATGGCAGGCAAATGTGCCTATTCCAGAAATTAATCATAAAATATCTGAGAGCCATTTTGATACTGAAGATATTTTGATATAGAGGTTAGATGATGAAGAAAGATTTACTAGAAAGACTTGGGAAAGAATATTTATTCTGTGACGGCGGAACAGGTACGTTTCTGCAGGAACACGGCCTGCAGGGAGGTGAGCTTCCGGAAACCTGGAATGTGGACCATCCGGATGTGATAACGGAGCTTTATGAAGGCTACCTGAAGGCAGGTTCGGATATTTTCAATACTAATACCTTCGGTCTTAACAGCTTCAAGTTCCCGGGAAGAGTTGAGGAGCTTATGACGGCCGCTGTTGAGCTAGCTAAAAAGGCCAGGGAAAACACCGGCAGGGAGGATGCATATATTGCAGTGGATATCGGACCTACCGGAAAGTTGCTGGAGCCCATGGGTGATCTGAGCTTTGACAAGGCAGTGGAGATCTTTGGCGAGGTTATGTCCGCAGGTGAAAAGGCCGGGGGCGACCTGATCCTTATTGAAACCATGAGTGACAGCTACGAGGCTAAGGCTGCTGTTCTGGCGGCAAAGGAATATACAAGCCTTCCGGTTATTGTAACAACGGTTTATGACCAGAAGGGCAAGCTCCTGACCGGTGGAAATGTGGATTCTACCGTTGCTATGCTGGAGGGACTTGGAGTAGACGCTCTGGGTATCAATTGTGGAATGGGTCCGGACCTCATGATTCCTATGGTGGAAAGAATGGTGGAGGTGGCTTCGGTTCCTATCGTAGTAAATCCCAACGCCGGACTTCCCCGAACTGAAAATGGAAAGACGGTTTTTGATGTAACTCCGGAAGAGTTTTCGGACATTATGTGCGAGATAGCTGATATGGGAGTACAGGTCCTGGGTGGATGCTGTGGAACAACTCCGGAGCATATCAGACAGACAGTGGAAAAGGTCAGAGCCAGAGAGTTTCATCCCAATACCCCGAAGAATCTGACAGTCATAACTTCCTTCTGTCAGGCTGTTATTTGTGATAAAAAGCCTATTATAATCGGTGAAAGAATAAATCCTACGGGAAAGAAAAGATTTAAGCAGGCTCTGAGAGACCATGATATAGATTATATCCTGTCCCAGGGTCTGGAGCAGGAAGATGCCGGTGCGGATATCTTAGATGTAAATGTAGGACTGCCGGAAATAGATGAACCGGCCATGATGAGAGAGGTTGTAACCAGACTTCAGGGAGTTACAGGACTTCCTCTTCAGCTGGACACAACTGATGTGGTTGCTCTGGAGCAGGGACTCAGATACTATAACGGAAAGGCTATGATCAACTCCGTAAATGGCAAGCAGGAGGTTATTGAAGCGGTAATGCCACTGGTTAAAAAGTATGGTGGTGTTCTGGTGGGGCTTGCCCTTGACGAGGATGGAATTCCTGAAACTTCAGATGGCAGAATAAAGGTGGCACAGAAAATATATGAGGCGGCTGACAGATATGGTATCCCCAGAAAAGATATAGTAATCGATGGACTTTGTATGACGATTTCATCGGATTCATCTTCCGGTGTAACAACTCTTGAAACAATAAGAAGAGTGAGGGATGAGTTTGGGGGCCGTTCAATCCTGGGAGTATCAAATATCTCCTTTGGTCTTCCTCAGAGACAGGTTATTAATTCCTACTTCCTCACCATGGCAATGCAGATGGGACTTTCATTTGCCATCATGAATCCCAACAACGAGCAGATGATGGCAGCATACAGATCCTTCCTGGCACTTTCGGATATGGATCCCCAGTGCATGGGATTTATTGAAGCTTATGCCAACGCGACTCTGTCCACTATTTCAACGGGGGCAGGAACTGCGACAGGTGCAGCAGGTGGTACGGTAGGCACAGCCGGTGCAGGAGCCGCAGCCGGGTCAGCAGGAGGCTCAGCCCTGGGAAATGCCATTGAAAGAGGCATGGTTGGTGTGGCAGAGACTGCCATGACAGAAGAAATTAAAACAAGAGATCCTCTTGAGGTTATAAATGATGAACTTATACCGGCGCTGGATAAGGTCGGGAAGGGCTTTGAAAAAGGAACAGTGTTCCTTCCTCAGCTCCTGCTTAGTGCAGATGCGGCAAAGGCTGCATTTGAAGTGGTAAAGAAGAATATGGCCGGTAAGCCGAGAGACCTGAAGGGTAAGGTTATCATAGCTACTGTGAAGGGAGATATTCATGATATCGGGAAGAATATTGTGAAGGTTATGCTGGAGAATTATGGCTATGATGTTATAGATCTTGGAAAGGATGTTCCGCCGGAAACCATAGTGGATAGAGCTGTGGCGGATGACGTAAAACTGGTGGGCTTAAGTGCACTCATGACCACTACTGTAGTCAGTATGGAAGAGACTATAAAACTGCTTAGAGAAAGGAAACCGGACACCAAGGTTGTGGTTGGCGGAGCGGTGATGACACAGGAATATGCAGATGCCATCGGCGCCGATTGTTATGCCAAAGATGCCATGGCAACAGTCCGATATGCGGACGAAGTTTTCAGTTGATTTTTATCTCTATACAAGGTAAAATTAAAGAAGCATTTAACTATAGAAAGGGGTCACATAAATGGAAAAAGATGAAATTAGATCAACCCTAAAATCTCTTATTGAGGACTCTATGCCAGAGCTTAGTGATGTTGATTTGGAGAAGGACATCGTTAAGGAATATGGCATTAATTCGGTATCAATAATAAAGCTTATTATAGATGCTGAAAACAAATTTGGTGTTAAGTTTACTGATTATGAACTGTCACTTGATGGATATGCTACATTTGGTGATATGGTTGAAGTAATCAAGGAAAAACTTGATAGTGATAACTAATAGGGGAGGGGTAAGATCATGGCAAATGGCAAGAAGAAATTACCAGTAACAGAGCCGCTTATTACTTCATGGCAGTGGCATGCTACATTATTTTCAATTCTCTCAGGAGATGAGAATGCAAAAAAATGGATTTTCAGTAATTACATCCAGCTCAGATGTTATAACATAGAGGAAATCTTTACAGGAGACGATATGCTCTTTGCAGATATCATGCCGGGTAGCAGTTCTCTTAAAGAATGTCCTTATCTCATCACATCTCTTCTGACAGCAGATCAGATTAAGAGTTATTGTGGAGATATCGTTGATTTCATAATCAAGACTATTGACCTGGGCGGATATGTATATGGTGTATTTGATGAAGCAAAGATTCTCAGCGATGTAGATGTTGATTACAAGTTCCCTCATGAGCTTTTCATCTATGGTTACGATATTGATGGAGAAGGCTTCTATTGCGGAGACTTTACATTTAAAGATAAGTACGGACATAACAAGCTTACATTTGAAGAAGTAAGAAAAGGTTATGACGTGATCACTGCTTCAGAAGATCACATGTTCAAGGATGATTACAAGGGCAGACGTGGTCTCTATGTAATATTCAAGAACACAGACACATGTTATTACGATGTCGACACGACACTTATCAGAGATACTCTTCGCGAATATCTCAATTCTCAGGACACAAAGGATCACTTCAGAATGATGAGAAATCGTTTCAGTGATACAACCTTTGGTGTTGAGGTTTATGATAGAGCGCTTGAAAGAATCGAAAAACAGATGGCAAAGGATGAGCCTGATTTTGATATCAGAGCACTTCATATAATGTACGATCACAAGGTTCTGATGCTTGAGAGAATTAAGTATCTCATGGCAAACGGATATCTGAATTATGATGAAGACCTTATTAAATCCTATGAAGAGGTAGTTAAGAATATTCTGGCTGCCCGCAATCTGCTTATTAAGATATCAATCAGCGAAGATGTTAGTGAGGCATCAAGATTTAAGACCTACTTCAATCTCGCTAAAGAGAAGGAGGTAGCTGTCCTCCTTGAAGTACTCTCAAGACTGGATCAGAGAGCGAAATAATTTTTAAGGAACTGAGCCATTGGGGGTTGACCCCGATGGCCCTTTTCCATTTTATGAAGGTAGTACATTTTTCATTATAGATATTTATTCTATTCGGAGGTAAGTATGGACATTGGCGTAAAAAAGGGAAAACTGGAATTTTCGGAATATGATCCACAGTGGGCAGTTATGGGTCAGGAGATTGTGGACAAACTGAAAAAGGTAATGGTTAAGGCCGTTGATATAAAGCACGTGGGAAGCACTGCGATTCCGGGCATGCTTTCAAAACCGATCATTGATGTTGCGGTTGCAGTGAATAATCTAGATGATGTGCTGGAATATGTGGACGAGCTTAAAGAAATGGGGATATTCTACGCGGGAGAAGTAGTACCCGGACAGAGAGAATTCGGAATAGACAGTCCCGATGGAACAAAGAGGATCTGCCACATCCACTGCGTATTAATAGATTCAAAACCATGGAAAGTTTATTCTGATATCGTGGACTACTGTACGGCAGAAGAAAGGCCAAGAGAGGCTTATATTCTGCTTAAGAGAGCTTTGCTGCTTTTGTATGAAGACAGACCGGAACGTTACGGTATTGCCAAGCATGAATTTATGGAAGACCTGAAAGATGATGCTGCAGTCTGGAGAGCATCACAGAAAAAATGATGGCATCGGGGAGGAATGATATGAAGAGTTTTCTTGAGGATTTTGCGGATAATGCGAGAAGGATTCCTGATGAGGTGGTCATGGTGGACTGCGAGGGAGTGAGAGAAACTACATATGCTGAAATGTATGAACTTATCGGGCGGATAGCGGCTAAGCTTAGGAGCTTTGGTTATCCTACAGGAACTTTTATTACCCTGCAGATGGACAGGTGCATGGAGTATATCGCGGCGTATTATGGAATTATCATGGCGGGTTATGCGGCTGTTCCTACGGTGCCGGATTATCCGAAGGACCGTGTGGAATATATCATGAAGGATTCGGCGTCGCCCTATAAGCTGACGGAGTCTTTCTTTAGTGATATTGAGGACTACAAACCTGCTGAGTATGTGGCTCTTGATCCGGACAGCACGGTGTGCATGAATTATACTTCCGGTTCCACGGGAAATCCCAAGGGCGTTTACTATAACTTAAGATGTGTGAGTGAGGCCATCAGAAGATCGTCACATATTTATGACGGACTGGATGAAATCATAAATGCCTCATCGGCCACATTTTCTTTTGCTGCTCTTTGTAATGACTGTCTGGCAGCGATGTACGCCGGGGGAACAGTTCATATTCTCAGTGACCGCATCAGAAGGGATGTCTCCCTGATGCAGGATTATTATGAGAAGTATGGAATCGTGTGCGGAAATATCAGTCCGGGAATGCTGAGGTTCTTTGGACATACCTCGAAGCTTAAAAGAGTATTCACCACCGGAGAAAGAGTTGTGAATATTTATTCGGACGAGCATGATATTTACTGCGTATACGGTCTCACGGAAGCCTATACCGCCGTTACATGGTTCTTAATCGATAAAATGTATAGCAATACCCCAATTGGTAAGCCGATTGGTGATGTGCTGCTCCAGGTTCTGGATGATGATGGAAATGAGGTTCCTGACGGAACGGAAGGTGAGATCTACGTAACAGGATATCTTTCTTCCGGCTATTATCATATGCCCGAGGAGACTGAAAAAAACTTTAAGAAGCTTCCGGATGGCAAAGTCAGATTCTGCACCCACGACCTGGGATATAAGGACGAAAGTGGAAATCTTGTGTATGTCAATCGTAAGGACTGGATGGTGAAAATCAACGGACAGAGAGTAGAGCCTTATGAGATCGAGGCTGTGGCTTCGGCAGTGCCGGGTGTAAAGGGCTGCGTGGTCAAGGACTTTACGGATAGGACGGGAAAGATATATCTATGCGCCTATTATGTAGCTGAAACAGATGATGTAACCGGAAAGATGCTGGAGGCAAAAGTCCGCGAGAAACTGCCGCCTTATATGGTGCCGGCTTACTTTGTGCGATTGGAGGATTTCCCACGTACGGTCAGTGGAAAGATAGATAAGAAGCCACTTGAGCCACCTAAGGCTGCGGAGTTCCAGCAGGAATACGAGGCACCTCTAAATGCTGATGAGGAAAATGTATGCCATGCCATTGAGAAGGTCCTCGGACTTGAGAAAGTGGGCCGTAAGGATGATTTCTTTGATATGGGTGGAGATTCGCTCTCAGTCATGGAACTGATAAGTGCCATTGGTAATGATGGGCTGAAGGTTGCTGATGTTGTGGCCGGCCGTACTCCTGCGGGAATCGCAGAGCTCATGGGCCGTGTTCAGAAGATAGATATGAGTAATGAAGAGGGGTGTAGAAAGAAGAGTTATAACCTGACGGCATATCAGCTGCATTATTATCATTACTGGAAGTACACCAAAGGAATAGTTCTGGGAAATGTACCCATGCTGCTTACATTTGACCCTGCTGTTTTTGAGGCTGAGGTCATAGCAGAATCGGTGAAGAAGGTTCTGCTGAATCACCCTGCATTCATGACGGTGATAACCGAGGATGAGGACGGAAAAGCAAGGCAGCATTTTGACCCAGAAATCATCAAGGCTCCCGAGATAATTAATATCACGAAGCAGGAGTTCGAGGTGAAGAAGGCGGAGCTGGGAAGACCTTTTGAATTAAAGGATAACCCACTTTTCAGGTGTGAGATTTATAAGACGGAAGAGACGATATATCTTTTCATGGATACCCATCATATAATTACAGATGCGGAGTCCGTAAATATATTTAAGCGTGATCTTTTCGATGTGCTGGCAGGGCGTGAAATTCCGAAGGATTGCTATGCATCCTATCTGGAGCATATCACAAAGCTTGAGGCGTCGGAGCCTGAGCTGATCAGACCGGAGGATGATTACGCAAAACTTCCACGGTTTGATATGGATGGCACTACCTGCGAGACAGAAGTTATAAGCAGGTCCGGAGAGATTACATTTGCCGGACTTAGGGAGATGGCGGCAGAGCTTGGTGCCACACCGCTGGAGTTTTATGTTGCGGCGTCGCTCAAGGCTATCGGCGAGTATAACGGCTGCGACAAGGTTGTGACCAACTGGATCTACGGCGGAAGAAATGCAGTCTGGAAAAAGGATATGTGCGGTCTTATGATCTCCGCGATGCCGGTGGCTGTGGAGATTTCGAAGTTCGGAACGCTGGCTGAACTTGCGGCTGAGGTCAGAAGGGTCAATCAGATAAATATGTCCTATAGCGACCTGTCCCCAGGCAACTCCGGAGATAAGCCGGTTCTTCAGGACACTATAACGGTGAACTACATCCCGCTTGCGACGAATAATAACACAGGCGAGCTGCCTGATGGCGTGGGGCTGGAGTCCCTTATCGACAGCAACAAGGCGAATTCAAATGCATTCTACATCATTGCGTTTGAAACTGCCGACGATGAAAAACCAAGGTTTAATTTTAAGTTTAATTCTTCCATGTACAAACGTGAAAACATGGAGAAATTTGTGGAAATGTTCATGAAAGTGATTTCGGATAATGATTAAAGATCTTTGGAAATATTCAGGAAAATATAAAATTGATCTGGCCATGATTCCGGTGGCGGTTCTGGTAGGAACCGTAATGGAAATCTGGATTCCTTATCTGATGGGTGACATGCTTGATAAAGGTCTGGATAAGATGGCCATGGATGTGGTCGTCCATGAAGGAATCCTTATGATCATAGCATCAATTGTCCTTGTGGTAAGTGGATTCATGGAGAGCTTTTTTGTTGCGAAGTGGTCCACGGGCTTTACCAGAAATATGCGTGACCAGCTTTTCGCGAAGCTTCAGGAGCTGCCCCATGCTGATACGGATGAGTATGGTTCGGCGTCAATCCTGACCCGTATGTCTACGGATATGAACTTCATCAAGAAGGCACTGGGAATGTACAACTCCCTTATGCGATGCCCGTTGATGATCCTGTGTACCATCATCATGACCATCAGGGTTTATCCGTCCGTGTCCTGGCTCTTCGTTGGAGTGGCTGTTCTATTCGTGGGGATAATGGTATTCATTGTCAGGGCGGCAATAAAACATTACAACCTGATGTTCCTGAACTACGACGAACTGAATAACGTTCTTAAGGAAAATGTAACTGCTGAACGTACGGTAAAGGCATTTGCCCGTGAAAAGCACGAGGAAGAAAGGTTCAATAAACGTGCGGATGACCTTCGACACGAGTCCTTTATCTCAGAGGGAATCACTGTTATGAACGAGCCGCTGCTTCATCTGGTTATGAATATATGTACGCTGGTGATTACATTTGTCGGAGGAAAACTCATTATCGCCAGGAACATGGAGGTCGGTGACTTCTTCTGTATCGTAAGCTACGTAAATCAGATTCTTGTGCAGATATATATCGTAGCGCTTATCATGGTGCCGATACTTAGCGCGACCATATCGCTGAAACGTATCTTTGAGATTGTAAAGAGAAAGCCTTCGATTGAAGACAGCGGAAAAGATGATGTAAGACCTGAGGATGGTTCAGTAAGATTTGAAAATGTACAATTCGGCTACTACGAAGATAAGGAAAAGAGAGTTCTCCATGACCTGAATATGGATATTAAGTCAGGGGAATTTGTGGGTGTCATCGGTTCTTCCGGCTGTGGAAAGTCATCGCTGATTAATCTTATTCCGAGATTCTATGACACAAGCGAGGGCGATATCATTGTGGGCGGAAACAGTATCCGGGATATGAGTCTGGCCCAGCTTAGACAGTCCATCGGTCTGGTGCCCCAGAGCAGCCTGCTCTTTACTGGAACCATCAGGGAGAATCTTCTGTGGGGAAATGAAAATGCCACGGAAGAGGAGATGATAAAGGCCTGCAAGGTGGCTGATGCAT
Organism: Eubacterium sp.; assembly: GCA_024692605.1. Lineage (GTDB taxonomy): Bacteria > Bacillota > Clostridia > Lachnospirales > Lachnospiraceae > Eubacterium_Q. Next base: position 3,017 of record JAILMQ010000052.1, on the reverse strand, counting down.
ATGGGTTTATAAGTACATTTCCTGATGGATTTGAGACCGTGATAGGACAGGGCGGTTCTACTGTTTCAGGTGGCCAGAGGCAAAGACTTTGTATCGCAAGAGCACTGCTTCGTAATCCGAAGATACTGATCTTTGATGACAGTTTAAGTGCGGTGGATAATACCACTGAGGAAAATATAGTGAGGGAGCTGAGTGAAAACTACAGCGATACCACAGTTATCTTAGTTACCCAGAGATTCACTTCGGTCCAGAAGGCGGACAGGATAATCGTTATGAACGAAGGCTGTATCGACAAGGTGGGAACTCACGACGAGCTGCTTACAAGCAGTAAGATTTATAAAGAGATTTATGAAACTCAGCGGAGAATGATTGACTGATGAGCAAGAATAAAAAGAAAAGAACTAAACCAAAGAATACAGGAAAGATTCTGGGAAGACTTCTTCGGTATATGTCAAAGTATACCTTGAAGCTTCTGCTGGTTTTTGTGTGCATGATCGTCAGTTCAGTCTGTACGGTCCGTGCCACTTATTATCTGAAACCTGCGATAAATGATTATGCTGTTCCTCTTATCGGACAGAAGGATCCGGACCTCTCGGGCTTCATAAAGATAATCGTAATTATGGCGGTTTTATATGCGCTGGCAGTTATTGCTTCTTTTATCCAGAACGGTTTTATGGTCATGATAAGTAATGACATAATGTGCCGTATAAGGGTGGACATGTTTAAGAGGATGAAGACCTTCCCGGTTAAATATTACGATACCCATAAGCATGGCGAGATCATGAGTCATTATTCAAATGATATTGATTCGCTTAGCGATATGCTGAGAAAGGGATTCCCGAAGATTGTTGAAGGTTTCACTACGATATTAACGATAATGATAACTATCTTTGTGGTTGATTACAGACTTGCACTTGTTGTAGTGGTATGTGTGTTGCTTCTTTCTTTACTGATGAAAGCGATTACCGGACGAAATGCGGGACTTTTTGTTGATCAGCAGAAGTCTATGGCAGAGATGAATGCTTACACTGAGGAAATGACCAGCGGCAGGACTGAGATAAAAGCCTTCGGCAGGGAAGAGGCAGTTAAGGAGGCATTTTCTGATATAAACGGACGTCTGTTTGGTTTTTCCAGCAAGGCGGACTTCTTTGCAAACAGCCTTTTTGATATAACAAGAGGACTTACTTATATAGGATATACCATCGTTGCAATGGCCGGATGTTACTGGTCTATTCTTGGTCTTACTGATGTGGGAACCGTAGGTGTTTTCCTTCAGTATTACAAGAACCTGTTATCACCTATGACTTCCATCTCGAAGCAGGTCAACAACCTGTTCAGTGCTCTTGCGGGAGCTGAAAGGATTTTCGAATTCCTGGATGAAGAGGGTGAGCCTGATGAAGGAAAGATTACTCTTGTGAACTGCAGGATTTCGGGTAAGGATGAAATTACGGAGTGCGAGGAGTACACCGGTGACTACGCATGGAAGTTTGAGACAGGGGAGCTTAAGAAATGTGAGGGATGGATTATATTTGACCATGTGGACTTCGGATATAATGAGGATAAACAGGTTCTGTATGATTTCAGTCTCGAGGTTAAGCCCGGACAGATGGTGGCTTTCGTCGGTGCGACGGGGGCCGGAAAGACGACCATCATCAACCTGCTGAGCCGGTTCTACGAGATTCAGTCCGGCGATATTCTTTTCGACGGAATCAATATCAGGGATATACGTAAATACGATCTGAGACGTGCGGCAGGAATGGTGCTTCAGGATACGCATCTTTTCACGGCTACGGTTGCGGAGAATATCCGTTACGGCCGGCTGGATGCGACGAAGGAAGAGGTGGAAGCTGCGGCAGCTCTTGCCAATGCGGATTACTTCATCGAGCATCTTCCTGAGGAATACGATACAGTGCTGACACATGATGGCTCATCCCTTAGTCAGGGGGAGAGACAGCTTTTGGCAATCGCCAGAGCCTCCATCGGAGAATTTCCTGTGCTTGTACTTGATGAAGCAACCAGCTCCATAGACTCGCGAACCGAGATGATGGTAAGCGAGGGTCTGGAAAAACTGATGAAGGGCAGGACAGTTCTTGTGATCGCTCACAGACTATCCACCATAAAAAATGCCGATAAGATTGTGGTTCTGGATAAAGGCCATATAATGGAAACCGGAACCCACCAGGAACTTATCGACAAACGTGGAATGTATTATAAACTGTATGCAGGATAATAACCCATTGGGGTCAGACCCCTCTGGGTTGATTCATCAACCCAAGGGGGTCTGACCCCAGTGGGTTATTTGCTGTTTTGTTTACGTCAGAGAAGGCTTACAGTGTTTATATATTTTACTAAGATTTTTTCTTATAGTGCTTACCCGGAATTCGTCAATTTGTTCTATGTAATCACTGATGTTTTTATATGTATCTTCGTCGATTTTATAACCGAATTCCAACGCGAAGCGGACTGCTCTGAAAGGGAGGGCTACATCGTCGTCATTTATAATCGTTGTCACCAGTCTGACGATGCCGTTCTTTATATCCTCTACACCACCAAAGTAATCTATGATCTCCTGTTTTTCAATATCATATGCCATGCTGTTAAATGTAAAATCTCTATCTGAAAGGTCTAAAAACAGGCTGTCTCCATGGTAGGTTATAAGATCAATCTTATCTCCTCCGGAAAACGCAATTACGTAGTTGACAAAATTGATATACTGGTCGTCGTATTCAACGTTATTTTTCTTCAGGATTCGGATCATCTCCTCTGGCAGGATGGGGGTTATGAAATCATAATCGTTGGGTACATTTCCCATAACCATATCTCTGACACAGCCCCCCACAAGGTACATCTCAATCCCCTCATTATGGAATAATTCATATACATTTTTAACATGTTCAGGAATCTCATACGGAAAATGTATGTTCTTCCTATTCTTTTCTGATTTATCTAAACTCATAACTCGAATTCTCCTTTCCGGTCTATAAGTAACCCAAAGGGGTCTGACCCCAATGGGTTAC
>JAILMQ010000040.1 GCA_024692605.1 Eubacterium sp. | reverse complement strand
AGATATCATTTAAAATGGATATGGTATTCTACACTATCAACTCATTTGTAAAACTCTCAAATTTCAATTATATACAATACATATGACATGGACCATTGGATTGCTCCAATGGTCTTTTTTATATTCATAGAGAAAGGAGGCAAGAAGTGGAACATGATGAGAAATATCCTGGCAGAGGTGATTATGTTGTTAGGCCTGATAAGACAGATCATAATAAAAGACTAGTAATATCAGCTCTGGCAATCATTGCCGCAGCTACCATTGTAACGGTAGAACTGAAAAAGAATATCACTGATGATATGATAACGTATTAGCTGTCCTTAGGGATGGCTTTTTCTCTTTATGGCAGAGAACAGCATCACTGAAATTATAAAAGGAAAGGAGTGGATCAGATGTCATACGAGAAGATAAGTTTAAAAGGAATCGATGAAGGGGCCTGGCATGCCTTGAGGCGTACAGGAATAGGTGGGTCTGACGCAGGTGCGGTCATGGGAGTGAATAAGTATAAGAGTCCGATAAACGTATACCTGGACAAGACCTCTGATGGTGAAGTGGAAACAAAGACAAGCGAAGCAATCATTCTGGGAAGAGATATGGAGGAGTACTGTGCCCAGAGGTTCTATAGTGCAACAGGACTTAAACCACGTAAAAGTCACTATATGTACCGTTCAAAGGAATACCCGTGGATGATTGCAAATATCGACCGTATGATAACCGGGGATGATGATGCATTTTTGGAATGCAAGACAACAAGCCCTTATAATGCAGATGCCTGGGCTGATGGAAAAGTACCTGAGAGCTATGTCATCCAATGCATGCATTACATGAAGGTACTGGATAAGCATAAGTGTTACATTGCATGCCTGATCCTGGGGGAAGACTTTGTGTATAGAGAACTCACATGGGATGATGAGCTGATAAGTTCCATAGTGGCTAAGGAAAAAGAATTCTGGGAAAACTATGTACTTAAAAAGGTAATGCCTCCATGTGATGGTACAAAGGCATACGACGAAGTACTGGGAGAATACTATCCGAGGGCAGAACCGGGAAGTGTTGTTACATTAAAAGGTTTTGATGAGTCCTTAAGCAGAAGGGCCAAACTTCAGGAAGAGATTGATATTCTTGAGAAGGAAAAGAATCAGATAGATCAGACCATAAAGCTTGCCCTGGGTGATTCCCAGTACGGTCTTACGGATAATTACAAGATAAGCTGGTCCAGTGTGGATACCACAAGACTTGATACCAAGAAGCTAAGGGAAGAAAAACCAGACATCTTCAGTGAGTACAGTAAAACAACTTCTTCCAGAAGATTTCAGATCAAGGTGGCTTAAGGAGGGGCTTATGTCAGATGACAGTTATACTGAGGAGTACACCCTTGTAAGTGGTAAATGCAATACAGTAGGGGACCTGATAGAACTTTTAGGGAAAATACCTAAAGACTATTTTGTAAATGCTACAGGACAGTATGACTACGGTATTGCAGTAGATGAAAAGAATAAGACTGTCCTTATTGATACAACAGATTTTATAGAAATGCTTCTGGATGAACAACAGGAGAGAACAAAAAGGGCTGCTGCAGAGATGTAGCAGACCTATTTTTATTGAAGGGAGGAAACAAATGGATCTAAAGATAAGACTGCTCAGAGCAGACGAAATAGAAGTAAGGATATCAAGTATTAGTGAAAAGGGCCTTTCACTTCTTTTATACAAAGACGTCAGGGCAGATATGAACTTACTTGATGAAACAGTAGGAGCTATGAACTGGCAAAGAACACACCAGATGATAGGTGACATGATGTTCTGCACCCTTTCAATATGGGACTCTGATAAGAAACAGTGGATAAGCAAGATGGATGTAGGTACTGCAGGATTTACAGAGATAGAAAAATCGCAGGTTAGCGACAGTATGAAACGTTCTGGCTTCTCCTGGGGCTTCGGAAGAGAACTGTACAGTGCACCATTTATATGGATTCCATCTGAAGCATGTAGTATTCAGAAACGTGGCGATAAATATGTATGCTACGACAGGTTCAGTGTAAAGGAGATAACTTACAGTGAAAGCAGAGTTATTACAGGACTTACCATTATTAATGAAAAGACCGGAAAGGTTGTATACAGACTGGTTGATACAAAGAAGGAATCAGAAAAAGATAAGAAAGAAGAATCTGCAGAAAGTGGAAAGCTTTCAAAACATGAGCTGAAGCTTCTGGATGACGAATTAAAAAGAACCGGAGTTACTTTTACGGATGTAAAGAAAAGGTATGGTCTCAGCTGTACCAAATCAGAGATACCACCGGAGATATTAAAAAGGATCATGAGTGCACTGTCAAAGACAAGCAGTGCTGCTTAGGAAAGGAGCAAATATGAAGAGTTATAAGAGTTTTGTGAAGGAAATAGTTAAATATCTTGAAAAGCATTATGACGGAAATGCTGAAGTTTCCGTATCTGAAGTT
>JAILMQ010000195.1 GCA_024692605.1 Eubacterium sp. | reverse complement strand
TGCTTATCTTGCACTATATATTTATTACATTACCATTGTTCAGAATCTTAATACAAAGACCCGTAAAGTTTTTGCATATACAGGCTTTGGGCTTTTTATAATAGCTGCGATTATAGATGTTATAGGTTCTGTTGTGGGATTTGGTTTTGAAGTGAATCAACCTGAGACGGAAAAAACTTCTTATTATCTATTCCTGATATTCTATGTTTTGTTTATGCTGATGGTTGTTTTCCTGTTGGTTAAATACAGAGACAGGATATACAGACAGGTTATGGATGGGTTCTATGGAACAATGCTTATTTCATTTGTGGTTCTCTATCTTCAGGGTAGATTCGATCAGGTTACATTTCTTACCGCAACCTTTATATTCCCTCTTATTTCAATGTTATATCTGATTCATGCAAATCCTTATAGTGTTGATGTTGGTGCCATTAATATCAGTGCTTTAAAGGAACTGGTGGAATATTGTTACAGTGCTAATCATGAATTCATGGTTATCAGTCTTTACATGAAGTATTTTGATGAGGAAGGGAAACATTTCCCGGAGGGGCTTCAGAGGACAATACGTAAATTCGGTAGTGATTATTTTAAGGGTGCAGTTCTCTTTCAGGTTACAAATGGCCACGTTATGATGATTGCAGATATGACCAAGAACCTGGATTATGATAACAAGGTTAATATTGTAATTAATGAATTTGAAAAAGAATATAAGAGATTTCAATATGATTATAAGGTCATAATCGGAAAGTCCATCGATGAGATAAGTAAGAAAAATGAATATATAAGCTTTTTGAAGCATATTCAAAACAGGATGGCAGAGAATACAATACATTTTATAGATTATGATGATCTGACAACCTTCAATAAGCAGAAATATATTCTTGATGAGCTTGCTGATATCTACAAGAGAAAGGATATGAATGATCCGAGAGTCCTTGTATATTGTCAGCCGGTTTTCAATATCAATAGAAATAAGTTCGATACAGCTGAAGCCTTGATGAGACTGAAGCTTCCACAGATCGATATGGTTTTCCCTGATCAGTTTATTCCTCTGGCAGAGGAAAATGATTATATTCATGTTCTTTCCATGATACTTCTGAACAAGACCTGTAATCAGATCAGAAAACTTATAGTGGGTGGCTATGATGTTACCAGAATCTCGGTAAATATTTCTGTACAGGAACTCAGGTATGAGGATTTCTGCAACGACATCAATAAGATAATCAAGAGCAGCAGTATTCCTGATGATAAGGTGGCTATTGAGATTACAGAGTCTCTGAACGAAGAAGATTTTCCTGTTATGCAGGAGAAGATAAACGAGCTTAAAGAAAAGGGAATCAGATTCTATCTGGATGACTTTGGAACAGGTTATTCCAACATAGAAAGAATCATGGAGCTTCCTTTCGATATCATCAAGTTCGACCGTTCACTGGTTATTGCCAGTGGTGACAGTGAGAAATCGGCCAAGATGGTTGAGAGTATGGCAAAGATGTTCAGTGATATGGAATATTCTGTTCTTTATGAAGGCGTTGAAAATGATCTGGATGAGAATAGATGTAAGAATATGTCTGCTGAATATCTGCAGGGTTACAAGTATTCAAGACCTATTCCAATCGAATATCTGGTGGATTTCTTTGAGAAGAAAACAAATGATGAGATGATCGCTAAAGCAGAAGAAACTGAGTAGAAGGACGGGGTAAATATGGGAAATTATATAATGGCATTGGATGCCGGTACAACAAGTAACAGGGCAATACTTTTTAATCATGAAGGAAAGATAGTATCTGTAGTTCAGAAGGAATTTACACAGATATATCCTCAGCCGGGGTGGGTTGAGCATGATGCAAATGAGATATGGTCCACAATGCTTGGAGTTGCTGTGGAGGCTATGGCAAAGGTTGGCGTCAGTGCTTCTGATGTGGCAGCAATAGGTATCACGAATCAGAGAGAAACCACAATTGTGTGGGATAAGAATACAGGGGAGCCGGTTTATAATGCCATTGTCTGGCAGTGTAGAAGAACCTCTGAGTATTGTGATTTTCTGAAGATAAAAGGTTTTCAGGATATCATAAGAAATAAAACCGGTCTTGTTGTTGATGCATATTTTTCAGCAACAAAGTTAAGATGGATTCTGGAAAATGTAGATGGTGTAAAGGAGAGAGCAGAGAAAGGCGAGCTCCTTTTCGGAACCGTTGATACATGGCTTATATGGAAGCTTACACATGGAAGAGTGCATGTGACGGATTATTCCAATGCCTCCAGAACTATGATGTTTAATATCAACGACCTTAAGTGGGATGAAGATATATTAAGAGAACTTGGAGTTCCGGCTTCCATGCTTCCTGAAGTAAAGGATTCCAGCGAAGTATATGGCAAATGTAGTAAACACATATTAGGTGCTGAGATTCCTATTGCAGGTATTGCCGGCGATCAGCAGGCGGCATTATTCGGTCAGCAGTGCTGGGATAAAGGAAATGCAAAGAATACATATGGAACCGGTTGTTTCCTGCTTATGAATACAGGAGAAAAACCTGTTTTCTCTGAGAATGGACTTGTAACAACCATCGCCTGGGGAATTGACGGAAAGGTTCAGTATGCCCTTGAGGGTTCTGTATTCATAGCCGGTGCTTCCATACAGTGGTTAAGGGATGAGATGCGGCTGATCGACAGTGCGGAAGATTCTGAATACATGGCTAATAAAGTTCCGGACACCAACGGAGTTTACGTGGTTCCTGCATTTACAGGACTTGGTGCACCGTACTGGAATCAGTATGCCAGAGGCACCATCGTAGGAATAACAAGAGGTGTAAACAAATATCATATTATCAGAGCAACTTTGGAATCTATTGCATTTGAAACAAGCGATGTGCTTTCTGCAATGGAAAAGGATTCGGGAGTTAAGATAAGAGATCTTAAGGTTGATGGTGGAGCATCAGCAAATGATTTCCTTATGCAGACACAGGCGGATATAATAGATGCCACTGTTGTCCGTCCAAGCTGTCTGGAAAGTACTGCCATGGGAGCGGCTTTCCTTGCAGGACTTGCTGTCGGTTACTGGAAATCAAGAGATGAGCTCAGAACCATAACCAGTATAGATAAAGTTTATAAGCCGGATATATCTGCCGAAGAAAGAGAGAAGCGTCTTTCAGGCTGGCAGAAGGCTGTAAGTCGAAGCTTCGACTGGGTATAGGTTTTAATTAAAGCTTTTTGGAATAAGCTCTTCAGGTATATTTCCACGAATCACCCAGTCAATTATTCTATGGCAGGAATTGGAGTCAATATATTCAAAATTGTTCTCCAGATATTCTTCCACTTTTTCATATTCGAAGTCGCCTTTTTCAATGGCGCTTATCATGTCATCAAAGGTTTCCACGACTTTACCGGGAGTGTTCTTTCGGTAATCTCTGTGGAAGCCTCTTTCTTTTGAATATTCGTCAATATCAAACGCGTAGAACAGCATTGGTTTATGCATAAGAGAAAACTCATAGATATTGGATGAATAATCGGTTATCAGAAGATCTGTTATATAAAGAAGATCGTTTATGTTAGGATAATCCGACATATCCAGCATCCTGTCTCTAAAGCTTTCAGGAATAGGTGTTTTTTCTGCAACAAAAGGATGCATCTTGAAGATTACACAGTAATCCTTTTTTTTGCATACTTCATAAAGGCTGTCAAAATCCAGATTATCATATGGATAGTAGGCATGGCGCTTATTTTCACCTCTGTAGGTTGGAGCGAATAGGATCACTTTTCTTGGTTTACATAATTCTGGATACTTATCATATATTTCTTTTATTTTATTCTGTTTATATTCCTCATCTAGGAATTCGTCCAGTCGTGGCATTCCGGCAGGGAGTACCATATCATCATTGATTCCCCAAACTTCAGAGAAAAAGTGTCTGATCTTTCTTGAACCGGCGATGCCGTAGGTGTACTGTCTATGACCGGATTTAGGAGCGGGGCTGGCGGGCATACCGAATCTACTGTAGCCGGTTGATTTAAAGCCTGCTCCTGCATGCCAGAGCTGGGTCAAAATGACACCCTTGAAGGTAAGCCAGTCAGTTGTCTGGCTGTGGTCATCCAGGAATATAAAGTCAGCCCTTGCTATCTTTGCAAGGGTTTTGATCCAGTGGAGTATACTGTAGTGCTTGGTTGTGATGGCACGCAGAGCTTCATCCGGAGTGTATCCGTTTTTTATAAGTGCATTTTTAAAGGCTGCCATGTTCGAACCCATTTCCTCACTCTGATCTGACATAAGAAGAATACGAGGATTGGAAATGTTATATATATCGGTACTGTCTTTACGGTGCAGGACTGAAAATTCAAGGTTATATATGGTTCGAAGAATTGATTTAGCCAGATTATGTCTTGATGTTCTGATGATGGAAGTGAGCCTTTTTAACGGACTCATAGGAAGCTTTACATCAGAGGTTTTTATTTTGAATTCTGTTTTATTGGCAAACTGAACTCTGTAAGCACGCTCTCTATGGAAATATCTGAATTGTCGGTTAAGTACCTTTAGATCAAGGCTCTTATCCGCCTCAATAGGAAGAAAACCTTCGTTTCCAATGGTTACAAGTTTATAGATTCCCGGGGAAAGCATTTTGCATTTACCGGGATTTGTTATATTCAAAAGATATTCTGTAGGATTATTTTCACTTTTTTTCAGTTTATAAAAAACAGGTCCGGATATATAAACATCGTGATTTTCCGGAACGTTTTCGATGAAAAAGGATATCCATATCCTGTCCCATTTGATACGTCTTATTTTACAGTTCATATCAATTCTCCTTGAGAAATTCTGCCTGCCTGATAGAAAGGCAGTTTTGTTTTTAAACATTTATATAATATCATCATTGCATAGATAATTAAACCGTAAAAAGTTTTTGCTTCGGCGGAAATATGATATAATAATTAAGTTATTGATTATTGATTTTTTATAACAAAAGAGGTTGATATGAATAAGCTTGATTCTAAATATACACAGGCTATATGGGATGTTACGTTTGCTCTTCAGGATGAAAAGCAGATGGAGAACGGACTTGCCTCCACACTGGATATTCTTGTTAATACTGTGGGATGTGAAAATGGATTTGCCTGGATCTACAATGATAATGATCAGAGGCTCTATGTAGTAGCATGCTCAGGTAAGACTGACGTTACGGGAGTGAGCATAGATTCGGATCAGGGTATTCTTGGCTATGTTTTTAACAGGCAGGAAATTGTCCAGATTGATGATGCCGTAAGAGATGACCGTTTTTCCACTGATGTGGATGAGGAGACGAGCTACGTAACAAAATCCATGCTGGCGGTTCCCATTAAGGCAAGGGTTAATTGTTTTGGCTGCCTTCATATTATAAATAAGGAAGAGGGGGATTTTAACGATGCAGACCAGATGCTGGCCACTAATCTTTCAGCACTGGTTGGTCTGGATATAGAAGATAAGGGTTATATCGTAAAGACGAGGGAAAAGTCCGATCCAATCATCTCTTTGAAAAATGTAATCAAGGAATTTCCATCCGGAGAGAGTGTAATAAGAGTTCTTAAAGGAATTGACCTTGATATTTATGAAGGCGAGTTTCTCGTTGTCCTTGGAGAAAGCGGCTGTGGAAAAACCACCATGCTGAATATTATCGGCGGTATGGATAGTCTCACTGATGGAGAAATAATTGTGGATGGTAAGGATTTTTCACATCCTTCAGATGATGAACTGACAGAGTTCAGAAGAGATTATATAGGTTTTATCTTTCAGTCATATAATCTTATGCCGAACCTTTCAGCGTTGGAGAATATTGAGTTTGTTGCGGAAAACAGCAAGAATCCTATCAATTCTGAAGAGGCTTTGGAGATGGTTGGGCTTACTGATAGAGCAGGCAATTTCCCGGCGCAGATGTCAGGTGGACAGCAGCAGAGAGTTTCCATTGCAAGAGCACTGGTAAAGAATCCAAGACTTATACTTGCAGATGAACCGACGGCAGCCCTTGATTTTCAGACTGGTCAGGAGGTTCTGGAAATCGTAGAAGATATAGTTAGAAATAATAAGAAAACTGTTGTCATGATAACTCATAATGCCGAGATAGCAAAAATGGCTGACAGAGTTGTAAAGCTTAAGAACGGCATGATTTCAAGTGTACGTGTAAATATGAAACCTATAAAAGCAAAGGAACTTTCCTGGTAGAAAAAAGTATTGGACCTACTTACATGAAAAAAACAGCATTTAAAGACGCAAGAAGAAATATTAAAAGAAAATTCGTATCATGGTTATCCATTGTCATTGTTACAATGATGGCAGTGGGTGTCTTTTTAGGGTCCCGTTTTTACCGTGTTTCAGATTCGGAAACTGCAAGAGATTTTTTTAATGGAACCTCATTTTATGATCTTCAAATAGTTGGTAACAATGGTTTTTCTGCAGAAGAGATCGGGAGCATAGAAGCTTTGGATTATGTGGCAAAAGCTGAGGGAACCTATTCGGTTACTGCCTGTATTATTCGTCCTGAAGATGAAAAGAAGCTATTTGTTCCTTTTGTCAGACTTAATGACAAAGTATCCGTTCCAAAACTGATAGAGGGAAAGCTTCCGGAAAAAGATACGGAAGTATTGATGTCCTGTGAGCTTGCAGCTTCAAAGGGATATAAGGTAGGAGATACATTAAAAATCGAAGAATCAGATTCTATAAATGGTACAGAGTTTGTTATATCCGGACTTGCTAAACATCCGGAGTATTCAGCAAGCCGTAATAGCCAGTTTGTTTTATGTGGAGAAAATATATTCAATAAAGAAGCCTTTAAGGGTTACTATATGGATTGTAAGGTTCGCCTGAATACCCCTGATGATATGGATATGTTCACGGAGGACTATTTTGAATATACCAAAGAAACTAAAGAAAAACTGGATGCAGAGCTTTTAGACGTAGGATTGGTACATGATGAGGATGTACATAATAGGGCTCAGGAAGAGCTGGATAATAAGAAGTCTGAGGCTGATAAAGAAATTACTAAAGCTGAGGATGAAATTGATAAAAAACAGAAGGAATATGATGACGGAATAAAAGACGGAAATAAGCAGCTGAATGAAGGAAGAAAAAAGCTTAAAGATGGAGAAAAGGAACTTAACGACAAGGAAGCTAAACTGAAGCAGGCTGAGGAGGAGTTTAAAAAGTACAAGGCAAAGGCTTTAGCTGAAATGGCGGAAGCTGAAAAGATGATAGAGGATGCCAAGAAAAAATTAGATCCTGAAGCAGAAGAAAAATTACAAAATGGAATTGCTGAAGTACAGAAAAAACAGGCTGAGGCACAGGCAGGGCTTGATAAGCTGGCCGGAATTGAATCTAAAGTTACTTCCAGAGGCTTTGATCTTCCCGGAAAATATTATGATGCCAAGGGTTACTCAAAGGAAGTATATATGTCAGCTGCACAGTCAGTGCTGGATGGGAATAATGCCAAGTCAGAAGAAAGTAAGGCAAAAGAAAAAGTCAATGATGCTGTAGAAGATAAGTTAACAGAAGATGAAGTAAAGGCAATATATGCAGTCTACATGGGGGATGTTCCTGATAAAGTAGAGGTCTCTTATTCCAAGGCTAATTCCTGGCTGGTGGATTCTATATCTAAATATGGAATGGCTGCAGCCATGATGGATGTTGGTAATGATGCAATTGATGAAGCAAATAATCTTCTTAAGCAGATTCAGGTTGCAAGAGAAATGATTGCTGAGGGAGAAGCAAAGCTTGCTGCTGCCCGGGATGAGTATGCTTCAAAGGTAAGAGAAGCAGAATCAAAGCTGGCAGATGCCAGAAGACTTCTTGAGGAAGGCAGAAAGAAGCTGGAAGAGTATAAGGCTGAATTTGCAAAGAAGGAAACAGAGTTCAATAATAAGAAAACTGAGGGTGCTGAAAAACTGGAGGATGCCAGAAGTCAGCTGGAAGATAAAAAGAAGGAGTATGAAGACGGTATAAAAGAAGCGCAGGAAGAAATAGATAATCTTCCTAAAACTTCCTATGTTGTACTGGATAGAAAAAATAATGCAGGTTTCTTAGATGTTTATTCTATGTATAAGACCATGGATTCGGCCACAACTGCATTTATCATAATGTTTATCATAGTAGGAACGTTGGTATGTTTCTCTACAATTACTATTATTATTGATGAACAAAAGGATCTTGTTGGAACCATGAAGTCCTTGGGCTTCTTTAATGCTGTGATAAGATCCAAATATCTGTTTTTCGGTATTATGGCCATCATTGCTGGAATAATCTCGGGACTGGGGCTGGCTTTTGTTTTGCAGAAGGTGATGGCATTCGGAGTAGGACGACTTTTTGTTTTCGGACATTCCGATCCTATCTTCAGATTACTTCCTACGGTGATGATAAGTATAGCAGAGGTAATAGTGGCGATAGTTGCTACATTTCTTGCCTGCAGAAGCCTGCTTAGACAGTCTGCTGTTCAGTTGATGAGCGGACAGACTAATCTGAAAAGAGTAATAAAAAATAAGAGCTCTAAAAAAGGCTCAAAACATAAAGAAACCGCTAAAAACAAAATATCAAAGGCAAAGGCAACCTCGCTTTATTCAAAGCTTATCATTCGTAATATGTATTCCGAAATCGAGAGAGTTATTATTTCTATCGTTATCATTTCCGGAAGCTGTGCAATGATTGGTATTGGATTCTCTATGAAATATGCCTTCGATAATATGGTGAATATTCAGTTTACTAAGATACAAAAAAATGATGTGGATATATCCTATACTATTGATAAAGATAAACCGGAGATATCTCAAAAGGTAGAGGAAACTGTTGAAAACAGTGGAGTTGACTTTATAAGATATAAATCCTGGGGAACAATATACAAAACAAGTAAGAGAGAAGAGTACGTAAATATATATGTTTTTGATACTGATGATGTTTCTGATTATTATTTGCTGGAGGATTATTTCCATAAAGGGAAGACCCTGAAGATTCCTGAAGAAGGGATAATAATACAGGGTAAGATGCATGAGAATGATGGAATCATGCCGGGAGATAAGATAGAAATAAGGGACCAGAATTTACAGAGACACGAAGTTGAAGTGAAGGGCGTTTTTATGAATCGCATGGGCAGAAGCATTATGATGTCAAAAAAAACATACAAGGAAATGTATGGCGAGGATTCTAAGTATTCAGCATATATGGTTAATCTTAACGGAGTTGATAAAAAGAAATTAGAAAAGGATATTATAGCCATCGATTCGGAGGCAAGAGTATCAGTACCTGCGGACAATCTTTCTAATTATGATTCCTTTAGATTGATCTACAGACTTATAGTTTACATAATGACATTTCTTGCCTTGATAATGAGCATCTTTGTGCTTTCAAATCTTACCAATATATTTGTTAATAGAAGAAAGCAGGAGCTCATTGTAATGAGAGTAAATGGTTTCAGCGTTAAAAAATCTAAAGGGTACTTAATAAAAGAAACTCTTTTCATGACTATTGTGGGACTCCTGTTTGCTGTGATCTATGGTGCACCTCTGGCAGGGCTTGTAATTGGCTTTATGGATCAGCCGGATACCAATCTTGGAAAGTCACTTATTCCAAAAGCCTGGTTGTTTGCAGTACTTATAGAAGGTCTTTTTGCAGCAATAATTAATTATTTCGCATTCAGGAAAGTTAAAAAATTTAAGGTAACAGACATTAATTCTTAAAAAATTATATTATAAATACATTTATGTAAACCAACTTGGTTAATAAAAAGAATAAAAATCAATAAAAACTAAAAAAACTTAATAAATATCTAAAATTTCTTTATTTTCTTATTTACAACCTTGTTTTTTTAGTATATAATTTTGCTTTAGTTGGATAAAGTATAATATTTTTATGAAAAGGAGACAAAGCTATGTCATATGTTGATGAGGTACTTGAGAAAGTACAGAAGAGAGACGCAGATCAGCCTGAGTTCCTTCAGGCAGTAACAGAGGTGCTTAGTACACTTCGTCCGGTTATTGAGCAGGACGAGGAGAAGTATCGTAAGCTCGCTATCCTTGAGAGAAT
>JAILMQ010000256.1 GCA_024692605.1 Eubacterium sp. | reverse complement strand
TTTTCTTCTCTACGAATGATGTCCTTCCAATCACTTTTTTCAAAAGTAATCCTGTTACTATTAATATCGTCCTTCTTCTCATAATATGCATTTCCATCTTTATCAAGAACCACTCTCGTGCCAAGTATCTCATGATATCTTACAGCACTTTCAAACGCATTTTTAATTGCGTCGTCAGACACATTTCCACTTATATGAAATCTCATTGCAATCAATATGCTTACATCGAAAAGATCCTGTCTCTCAGTTTCAATATTAACTCTTTCCATATGACTATCTCCTATATATAATTTCTGATTCCAAATACCCACTGTCTCATAACAAGGCTTGTTGGCATAATCTTGGAATAAAATCTGAAGTAGTTCGCGAAAAATCCCGGCACTGACATATCCCGTCCAAGATAGCTATCCCTAAGAGCTTTTTTTACCACTTTTTCCACGCTGATCATACCGGGATATTTTATCTTTTTACCATCTTCTCTTGTTCTTGGCAGCATCTCTGTGTCAACCCAGTAAGGGCACACACAGGTTACGGTTATTTTTCTGGATTTAAGCTCTAAACCAAGGGCTCTCGAAAAATTGGTAAGAAATACTTTACTGGCTGAATACATGGTAAGATATGGATTCGGCTGAAAGGATGAAGCAGAGGAAATGTTTAAAATCCTGGAATATTCATGCATATATGGCAGAGTAATGGAGATAATTTCCGAGGGTGCGCTGCAATTAATCTTACAGAAGCGTTCCACTTCTTCGGTGCTCATTTTCTCAAACTTGCCCATGTACGCAACCCCTGCGTCATTCACCAGAATTCGAACATCTATTTTTTCTTTGGAATACATTTCCCTGAGCTTTTCTTTCAGAATATCTACCCCGTCAGCATTCAGGTCTGCCTCTATTGTAACAACCTTTGGGCTGATTTTCTTCAAGCTTTCCAGTTTTTTCATATTTCTGCCAATGGCCCACACTTCGTCGATATCATTCATTGCCGCACACGCTTTAACGAATCCTGTTCCTATTCCTCCGGTGGCTCCGGTTATTACTGCTATTTTCTTCATATCATCCCTCCAAAAGTCTGGATAAAGTTTCCTTCGATACCATCTTACAATTTGGTGCAAAAAGCTTCCTAAGAGCGTACAGATATACTGTACCCCAATAAAGATCAGCAAGATAAAGTGCGTCACCCTTAATCACCGTCCCTTCCTTCTGGCCCTTTCTGATTATCTTCGCCAGTTCCTTATACAGATCATCTGAATATATGTCATCATATTGCTCGAGAAGAAGCTGGGTGCGGATTGTTATTTTCACCGTATACTCTTCATCATTTTTAAGCTTCTTCTCCATTTCAGCAGATATCATATCAATCTTTGTTTTCGCAGGTAACGGAAGCTTGGAAAGCGACTTCAGTTTCTTTATATCATCTGTATTCTCCGCTCTCTTTCTAATCTCCTCAAAGAGTTCTTCCTTTGATTTAAAATATAGATAAATCGTCCCCTGTCCGATTCCTATATGTTTGGCCAGATCACCTATCTTGGTGTCACCAAATCCATTTTTTGCAAAATAAAGAGAAGACATCTTCAGGATTTTTTCCCTCATGTCTTCCCTCATTTTTTTACATTGTTCTTCTGTCTTCGGCATGATATATCTCCTTACTGGAACATTTGTTTTTAACTGAACGAATATTCATTCATAAAGCAAATGTATCACGCCACCCTTTACCTTGTCAAGAAAAACAACCCAAAGGGGTCAGACCCCTTTGGGTTGTTTTAGCGTTTGTAGAGTTTTTTCCAGAAGTCGATTATTCTCCGGTAGTCACTGACTACTTTATCTACATCCACATCTCCCTGGTGCTGCATCCGGTATATATAACCTTCGGAGGCAAGGTACATGTCCTGGTACATGAGTTCCAGATCAAGACCTTCCTTATATTCCTTGGGATCAAGTTCAGGGATGGCTGTGTTGGTGTTAATGCTTCGATATGGAGCAATAATATTCTGAAGTTCATCCTTCACTTCTTCATCGTCTTCATAGTATGCCTTTAAGGCAAAGTTACTCATGTCCGGATATTTTTTCATAAGCTCAGCCTTGGCCAGAAGTCCCTTATACATCATTTCAAATATGTCTGACTCCTGATAGCAGCCTGAGTTCACGAGATGCTGCATGGTTATCTCCTCTGCTTTCTTCATTAAAAAGAGATAGAGTTCTTTCTTATTTTTGAAATAGAAAAAGAGAAGGGATTTACTGATGTCTGCTTCGTTTGCTATTTCAAGCATAGGACTTTTTTTGTAAGAATTTTTAGCAAAAACCCTAAAGCCTGCATTTAAAATACGGTCCTGCTTCTCCTGTGGAAGCGCATAAAATTTCTCATTCATAGATAGTCTCCATTTAAAAAATCAATATATCTTTCCCATCTTCTTATCTAAGCCGCAATATCTTTTCTGGTGTATCTGATATACGCGATCACTATGCAAACCACCATTATGATCATTCCCGGAATCAGGTAATCCACATTTATCTCGCTATTGTTGATTATATCAGAACCTTCCGTATATCCGAAGGGTGTAATGTATTTCAAAACCTTGGCGTCCTCGGATATGTTTGCAACGATATTCAGCAGATACATAAGTCCTGCAACGCCTATACCAATTCCTATTCCCGCTTTTTTAATAAATGCAGAAATACCGAAACATATTCCTGCTATCTCAAACTGCATCAAAAGGTATGCTCCATGGAAAAGGATCAGTTCCTTCCAAAAGATTTCTTCATCAATCATAACTATGGATGCTATGGAGCAAACAAACACGATCACATTCAGAATTATGATGATGGCAAATGTACTAACAAGCTTTTCGGATATAACTCTTGTTCTGGATACCGGATGCGTCATGAGAAACTCAGCTGTACGTTCCTTTTCTTCTTTCATAAGAGCGGAAACACCTATGATAGCAGCAAAAAATGCACCGCCGATTCCCAGCATATTTCCACCTTCAACTGCGTAAAATCCTACCAATGTTCCAAAGTTAAGCTGGTCCATCCCAAAGGCTGCAGTGAAGTTGCCCATTGATGAAAACATATCATTAACGCCCTCCATCTGAGATTCCATGTCCGGATACATGAGCACGCATGCCGCAACCAGCAGTCCTATGGAGAGACTCCAGATAATGATTGCAAGTTTCTGTGATTTTATTTCCTGTTTAAATATTGTCATCTTAATAACCTCATAATATATTTACTCATAATAATTCATAAAAATCTCTTCCAGGCTTGGCTCGGTAATAGTCAGATCCCTAGGTTCCACCTTCCGCAGCATTTCCAGAAGCACAGGCACCTTGCCGTTGTAGAGAAAATCTGCGGAACAATTCTTTTCATCTACTTTAAGGTCTGAAATGTATTTCTTAATCTCATCTCCTCCAAGCACTCTTCCCAGATCTGATTTACTTCCAACAACCGAAACCTTCTTCGCTCCGGTCTCTTCTATCTTGTCGACTGAATCTGACATGATGATCTTTCCATCTTTAATAAAAGCAGCAGTCCGGCAATAATTCTGCACCTCAGACAAGATATGTGAGGAGAAGAATATTGTTGCTCCCCTTTCATTTTCCTCAGTCAGGATATTGAAGAATTCACGCTGCATCAGAGGATCAAGACCGGATGTAGGTTCATCCAGTATCAGAAGCTTCGGGCTATGCTGAACTGCACAAACGATTCCCACCTTCTTCCTGTTTCCAAGAGAGAGTTCGTCAACCTTCCTGCTCATATCCAGCCCCAGTCTCTCGGCCAGTTCCTGAGCCTTATCCTTACATCTGACTCTTCTCAGATCCGCAGAATACTTGATTGCATCCTTCACCTTCATACCGCTGTAAAAATTTATTTCCGAAGGCAGATATCCAACCTCACTTAGTATCTTACTTTTTTCGGTCTGGATATCGTAGCCAAGAACCTTGGCACTTCCACCGGTTGGACTTATAAGCCCCAGTAATGTCCTTATGGTAGTTGATTTTCCTGCACCATTAGGGCCGATAAAGCCGAAGAAATCTCCTTCTTTAACGGAAAGCATCAGATCATTAATTCCCCGACTCTTACCATATGATTTAGTTAATTTGTTTGTTTCAATTGCATTCATAATTTTATCCTTTGTTATCCTGCATAACACCAGTTACATTTATTCTCATTGACCGCTGACCACAGTGGTTAATAATTATTATATTCCATTGACCGTTTTTGAGAAGACCCCAAAATAAAAAAATAATTAAATAAGACTTTGGTACTATCGCCGATATAATGTTATAATAAAAAAGCATGATAAAATGATTGAAAATATAATTCTGACGTAACAAAAAAGGAGGAAAATAAACATGGATATGATTCCAAGTTTTTCAGTTGATCATACAAAAATAGTTCCCGGCATTTTTGAAAGCCGCGTAGACGTCGTTGGAAATGATGAACTGATAACTACATTTGACATAAGAATGAAAACCCCAAATGCAGAGCCGGCTGTAGCACCGGCAGCCATGCATACCATAGAGCATGTGGTTGCCACCTATCTCAGAAACAATGATGAATGGAAGGACAAGCTTATCTACTGGGGACCTATGGGATGTCTCACAGGATTTTATATAATAGTAAAGGGACGTCCGGCCGCATCTGAAATGTATCCAATAATTCTGGAATCTTTCAAGTACATGAGTGAGTACGAGGGTGAAGTTCCCGGAGCAACTCCGGAGAACTGTGGAAACTATCTTATGCATGACCTTCCAATGGCTAAGTGGGAAGCAAAAAAATATGTGGATTATCTGGAAAAAGCAGATAAAAGCCTTATATTTACTTACCCACAAACCGAAAGACTAAAACTGGACGACGGACAGAATTTCTTCGATTCATAAAATTACAGTCTATTTTTTAATTATAGGAGCCGAAATATATGGTTAGTATGATTCTTAAAATGTCTGCAGTTACAGGAGTAAACATCCTCCTTACATATGTTCTGTGGAGATTCGTCAAAGACAAAAAAATGACTATATGGCTCAGAATCCTTCTGGGCGTCATATATGGTGGATGCGCCGTACTGTCTACACATTTTGGTGTTAACTACAACACCATGATGTTAAATGTAAGGGACCTCGCACCTCTTACTGCCGGACTGTTCTTTGATCCGGTGGCCGGTGTAATTGCCGGGTTCATCGGTGGTATCGAAAGATATATTGCAGGAACATATTACGGAGTGGGTTCCTACACCAGAATTGCATGCTCCATATCCACCTGTTTATCCGGTGTACTTGCAGCGCTTCTTAATATTTATATCTTTAAGAAGAAAAAACCTTCAGCCGTATACGCATATTTTCTGGGTTCCACCATGGAAGTATTCCATATGTATGTAGTGCTCATAACCCATAGATCAGATATGAATATGGCTTATTATGTTGTAAAAATCTGCGCCGGACCAATGATCATATTTACAGGAATTGGACTTGCAATGACTTCTCTTATGATAAGAATCATGTCAGGAGAATGGCATAAACCGGCACACTCAAAAAAGACAGAAGATATTCCGGTTTCGCAAAGATTCCAGTTCTGGCTTTTCGTGGTCACTACATTTATCCTGATATTTAATCTTATATTTGGATATGTCATACAGACCCAGACAGCGGTTCAAAATTCAAAGAACGTTCTTGCCGCTTCTATTAAAAATATAAATGGAAATTACGGACGTATAAATGGAACAGTTGTAGATATAAGCGATATTACAATCAAAGTAGGCAGTAGTGGAAAGTATGAAATATATACCGAGGATGGAGAGATTGTTTATGGCGACCATGTTGGAGAAAAAGTAGATGAATCCATAATCTCCAAGGCAAAGGATGTACCCTCAGGCGAAACATTTACAGCCGATGTTCTCGGAACTAAATCACTATGTATGACAAGAGAACTGCATGACGGCAATACTATTCTTGTTTCTATGCCACTTGAGGAAGTTTACGAGGACCGTAATCATAAGACCTATGAAACTGTTATGGCTGATATCATACTGTTTACTGTAATCTACCTTCTGATATCCATGCTTGTTCAAAATATTGTCGTAAGTAATATACAGCTTGTAAATAAATCACTTAATAAGATAACCAATGGAAATCTGGACGAGGAAGTTTCCGTATACTCTTCTTCAGAATTTGCATCTCTTTCAGAAGATATCAATCATACGGTAACAGTTCTGAAGAGTTACATAGAAGCTGCAGAACACAGAATAGAACAGGAACTTGAATTTGCGAGAAACATTCAGGAATCGGCACTTCCGCATAACTTTACATTTCCTCGAAACGACTTCGAGTTATACGCAGCCATGGATCCGGCAAAGGAAGTTGGTGGAGACTTCTATGACTTCTTCCTTATTGATTCAAATAAGCTTTGTCTCGTTATTGCGGATGTATCAGGAAAAGGAATTCCGGCAGCCCTCTTTATGATGAGAAGTAAAACAGCCATTCGAAGCTTTGCTGAAACAGGAATTACTCCCGGAGAAATTTTTGAAAAAGCAAACAATACACTTTGCGAAGGTAACGATGCAAACATGTTTGTTACTGTATGGATGGGTATACTTAATCTTGATACCGGTCACATGATATGTGCAAACGCAGGACACGAATTCCCAGTTCTCGAAAGAGCCGGTGGAGACTACGAATACTACAAGCAGAAACACAACATGGCTCTGGGCGTTATGGAAGGCTCACATTACAGAGAATACGAACTGGACATCACCCCGGGCGACCGCCTTTTGGTATACACAGATGGTATACCGGAAGCCATCAATGAAAAAGAAGAAGAATACGGTCTGGACCGCCTGCTTGACGTGATAAATGCAAACAAAGAATCCTCCCAGGAGAATCTTATTAAATATATCCGTCAGGACATATGGGCATTCGTTGGTACAGCAGACCAGTTCGACGACGTAACAATGCTCGGAATCAGATATATTGGTAAAGACGCTGATTTTGAAGCTGTAGAATAGCGCATCAAACAACCATCTTGTTTATTATCTGTTCCACAAGTTCACGTTTTTCGTAAAGGACACAGCCTCCGCTGTGGTCATCCAGCAAAATGTCTCCACGTTGGAGTGCAAGGAAAAGTGGTGAATTGATGGCCTCACGAAGGGATGAATTCTTAATATTCACGTCTGAATAAGGCGAGAATGGACAAGGCTCTGCTCCTCCGTGGGAGTTAATGTGGAAGAATCCTCTTCCGGCGGCTACACAGCCTCCGGAATTTTTTTCATCTCCCGGAAAAGATATATATACCATCTCTGATTTATCTTCTCTGAGACGTTCGATTTCTTTTTTTAGATACTCCCGCTCCTCATCTCCCGGAGCAAGGTCTTTACTTTCATCTGTAACAGGAACATACTCTACAAATATCACCGCCTTGCAGCCTCTGTCAGATAGTTCATTTAAAAATTCTTCCGAAGTTACTTCCTTAATATTTTCTGTTGTAACTGTCACAGATGCCCCGAATATCATACCTCTTTTATTCAGCTTATCCATATTCTGGATCAGACGCTCATATATTCCGGCGCCTCTTCTGGTATCAGTAATTTCCTGCTTTCCCTCTATACTCATGATAGGAATAAGATTGCGGCACTCATCAAAAAGCTTCAGGTACCTCTCATCCAGAAATGTACCATTTGTAAATACAGGGAACATTATATTCTTCTTTTTGCCCGCCGTCTCTATCACGCCTCTTCTAAGCATAGGCTCACCACCGGCAAGGAGGATGAAACTTATTCCCATTTCGTCTGCTTCATCAAAGATAGTTCCCCACTGCTCATCTGTCATCTGACTCACAGGTTCTTCATCCACAGTGGCATTATTACATCTTGAATAGCAGCCAGCACAGTGAAGATTACATTCACTGGTTATGCTCGCAATCAAAAAAGGTGGAATGTGTTCGCCGGCCATCTCAGCTTTTCTACGCTTCTTTGATGCCGCTCTGCTAGCCTTCATAAAGCTAAGCATAAAAGCACTTTCACGAGGATTCTTAAGGGTTGCCTTAATAGCATCTGCCACTACCCTCTCAACACCTTTTGTCATATACTCCTGTATATTGAAACTATTATCCATATAATATTTCCTCACAACATTTTGTACAATTATATTGCGTACAATATATAATGTCAAGAAAAATTTACCTTCCGTATACTTTCATCAAAGTCAGTCCCTTCCGGTAAATTTTCTTCTATATATTTTTCGGGTAATCCTCTATAGTTTTCCAACCATATATCTTACGATGGTTGCACAGTCTTTTGCGGCGACCGCCTTGAAGGTTTCATACTCAACATTTTCAGTGGCATCTGTTTTATCAGAGATAGCTCGTATGATAACAAATGGTGTATTATTCAGGTAACAAGCCTGGGCAATGGCTCCGCCTTCCATCTCGCAGCACATTCCGCCAAAACTGGAAGTGATGGCATCCTTTTGTTCACTTGTGGAAATAAACTGATCTCCGGTACAAATTCTGCCTTCGTAAGCCTTAACATCAAGCTTGGATTCCTTCACAGCCTCCAGCGCCAGGGCTCTCATATCTTCATCTGCAGGAAATGCGTAAAGACCCGTATATGGAATCTCGCCTTTCTGAAAACCAATATCTTCAACCGTATAGTCATGCTGTACTGCATCAACAGAAACAACTATGTCGCCTATGTCAAGCTGATTATCAAGAGAGCCTGCCACACCTGTATTGATTATCTTGGTACACCCAAATTCATTAATCAGTGTGTGAGCGCAAATACCGGCATTTACCTTTCCCATGCCACACTGAACTATAACAACCTTTTTACCTTCAAGTGTTCCTTCGCAG
Source organism: Eubacterium sp. (assembly GCA_024692605.1). Lineage (GTDB taxonomy): Bacteria > Bacillota > Clostridia > Lachnospirales > Lachnospiraceae > Eubacterium_Q. Next base: position 9,789 of record JAILMQ010000256.1, on the reverse strand, counting down.
AAATCCATTTCAGCAATCTTCGTTGTCTTGCTGATTTTTGCATCTTCCTTCAGCGATGCAACCTCTTCTTCCATGGCACCGATAATACCGATGATATCTCCGGCTTCCTTTGCCTTTTTTTTGCCTGCGCAGCCCGTAAGAAATGCTCCAACAATCAAAACTAAAACACATGCTATAGCGACAAATCGATTTTTTCTCATTTCTACCTCCCAAAAAACTTTGTTAGTTATTATATCATATTATACGAATCCTGCCTTGACAAACATTTATATAGGGTCTAGAATATCTTCGCAATTACATAAAACAATATGATTATACAATCATTGGGGAGCTGGTAAAACGGCTGAGAGGAAGTATAGACTTCGACCCACGAACCTGATTTGGATAATGCCAACGTAGGAATGGATCTTAGATTATATTTTAAAGTATTATTTTTAGCTGATATACCTGATGGTTTATCAGTTTTTTTATTTTTCGAACACTGATCAAATAGCTTCCATGCTTTAAAAGGAGGGAACACATGGTCAAGATTAATGGTGAAATGTATGACTACGCAGGGCTTACAATAAAGGAAATGTTAGAAAAGCTCGAGTTTTCTACAGAACGGATTGCCACTGAAATCAACGGTGATATTGTAACAAAAGCAAACTATGATACCACTTATCTGAAGGACGAAGATACTGTAGAAGTAGTAAGCTTTGTCGGAGGTGGTTGATATGACTCCAACAAAGGAAGAATGGATCAATGCACTGGTTGAAAGACATGGTCAAAAACGTCAACAGTCATTTCTTAATGCCACCGTTGCCATCTGTGGTCTGGGCGGACTTGGATCAAATATCGCAACTGCTCTGACACGAGCCGGAATAGGTAAACTTATCCTTATTGATTTTGATAAAGTCGATATCACAAATCTGAATCGTCAGCAATACAAGATGAATCAGCTTGGATTATATAAAACAGAAAGTTGTATGGAGAATATGAAAGAAATATCTCCATATACTGAAATAGAAATCCATACGGTAAAGCTTAATGAAGAAAATATTCCGGAGTTACTGGCAGATGCAGATATCATATGCGAAGCCTTTGACAAAGCCGACCAAAAAGCCATGCTGGTAAATACCGTGCTGGATACATTTCCGGAAAAATATATTTTGTCCGGTTCAGGAATGGCCGGATTCGGCAGTGCAAACACTATTCAGACCCGAAAGGTTTTCGGAAAACTCTATCTATGCGGAGATGAAAAAAGCGATGTAAATGACGGCATCGGACTGGTGGCTCCAAGAGTTATGGTGTGTGCCGCACATGAGGCACATATGGTTCTGAGAATTCTTTCCGGTGAGTTAGACCCTTAATATAGAAACAAACATAAAATAACAATAGAAAGAAGGACTATTATGGAAGATAAATTAATCATCGGAGGCAAGGAATTCACTTCCCGATTCATACTTGGTTCAGGAAAGTATTCAATGAAACTTATAGAGGCGGCAGTTCGTGATGCCGGTGCGGAGCTCATCACACTTGCAGTCCGAAGAACAAACACAAAGGATCAGGAAAACATTCTGGATTATATCCCTGAAGGTGTAACTCTTCTGCCAAACACAAGTGGTGCAAGAAATGCTGAAGAGGCCGTAAGAATTGCCCGTCTTGCAAGGGAGCTGGGATGTGGAAACTTTGTAAAAATCGAAATAATGAGAGATTCAAAGTATCTTCTCCCGGATAATACAGAAACCATTAAAGCAACAGAAATCCTTGCAAAGGAAGGTTTCGTGGTTATGCCTTACATGTATCCGGACCTCAATGCTGCAAGGGATCTGGCTGATGCCGGTGCGGCTTCTATCATGCCTCTTGCCTCTCCCATCGGTTCAAACAAAGGACTTGCGACAAAAGAATTTATCCAGATACTTATAGATGAAATAGATCTTCCAATTATTGTAGATGCCGGCATCGGCCGTCCATCACAGGCATGTGAAGCTATGGAAATGGGATGTGCTGCAGTTATGGCTAACACGGCTCTTGCAACTGCAGGCGATCTACCACTTATGGCATCAGCATTTCGCGAAGCAATTTCTGCAGGACGTAAGGCTTATCTTTCAGGACTTGGCCGGGTACTTACACGAGGTGCTTCTGCATCTGATCCTTTAACAGGATTTCTTAGAGACTAAGAAAGTATTCAGGGAGGATATATAATAATGGACAATAATTTTTTTATAGATTCAGATGAGCTTTCTCCTGAGGCACTTGAAAAGAAACACCGTCTCGAAAACGATCCCACCTCCAGAACAAATCACATGGAATATATGCCGGGAATGGATATCATAGAATCTGACATATGCAGCAAGGTACTTAGTGAAATGAATAGCTACGATTATTCCATTTACACTGCTAAGGATGTTGTTAAGGCTTTGAATCACGACCACTGCACCATAGAAGATTTTAAAGCACTTCTCTCTCCTGCCGCTGAACCTTTTCTTGAAAAAATGGCAGAGCGTGCACGACTGGAAACCAGCAAACATTTTGGAAATACAGTTTATCTCTTTACACCTTTATACATAGCAAACTATTGCGAAAATTATTGTGTGTATTGTGGCTTCAACTGCTATAACAAGATTCGCAGAATGAAACTCACTGCAGATCAGATTGAGCATGAAATGAAGGTAATCGCCGACAGCGGAATGGAAGAAATACTTATTCTTACCGGTGAAAGCCGTGCCGCAAGTGATGTTAAATACATAGGTGAAGCCTGTAAGCTGGCAAGAAAATATTTCCGACTTGTAGGTCTCGAGGTTTATCCGCTAAATGTAGACGAGTATAAGTATCTTCATGAATGTGGAGCTGACTATGTTACTGTATTCCAGGAAAGCTACGACACAGACAAGTATGAAACCCTTCATCTGATGGGACATAAAAGAGTGTGGCCTTACAGATTTGATGCACAGGAGCGTGCACTTATGGGTGGAATGCGAGGTGTTGCATTTTCTGCACTTCTGGGACTTTCAGACTTCAGAAAGGATGCCCTTGCAACTGCACTTCACGCATACTTTCTGCAGAAAAAATATCCACATGCGGAAATATCACTTTCATGCCCAAGACTTCGGCCTATCATAAATAACGAAAAGATCAACCCACTGGATGTGCATGAAAAACAGCTCTGTCAGATACTTTGTGCATACAGAATTTTCCTTCCTTTTGCAGGAATTACTGTTTCATCCAGAGAGTCAGCTGAGTTCAGAAATGGTATCGTAAAAATTGCCGCAACTAAAGTTTCAGCAGGCGTATCAACCGGTATCGGTGATCATGAATCCAAATACACAGGAAAAGAGGAAGATCAGGAGCAGGGTGATGAACAGTTTGAAATAAATGATAATCGAAGCCTCGATAAGATGTATCAGGATATCGAAGACGAAGGACTTCAGCCTGTATTAAACGATTATCTTTTCGTATAATCATCACAGAGGACAGTAAATGTATAGATCAGATATTATATGCGTCACAAATCGAATAATATGTGAAAGCTCCGGCGAACCTTTTCTGGATAGAATCAAAAAGGTTGCCGAAGCACATCCTCATGCAATTATCCTGCGGGAAAAGGATCTTAATCTTTCAGAATACAGAGTTCTGGCTGAAAAAGTATCAGAGATTAGCAGTATTATCCTTCACAACTTTTACGAACTGGTTTTGGAAGATACTAATTGCAGTGATTCTTCAGCTGAAAAAAACGATACATACACACGCCTTCACATGCCACTATGGAAGCTGGCAAAGCTGCGTGACGAAAATCCGGATATATATGTGAAGCTGTGTAGCCGGCTTAAAGAGCTTGGTGCCTCCTGTCACAGCGTGGAGGATGCTGTACTTGCAGAGAGTCTTGGCTGTACTTATATAATTGCAGGTCACATCTATAATACAGATTGCAAAAAAGGGCTTGAGGGTCGTGGACTTGATTTCTTAAAAGAAGTTGCTGCCTCAGTTAAAATACCTGTCTATGCCATAGGTGGAATTACTCCGGATAACATCAGGGAGGTAAGAAATGCAGGTGCCGCCGGGGCGTGTATCATGAGTTCTGCCATGTTATGTGATAATCCTGCCAAGCTAATAAAATCCTTATGTCCTAACTAAGCACCAAAAAATGTAGAAACATCCCAGGTTTACTTGTGAACAGAAAATATTGATGATATAATGTTTATCGGTTTTTTGTAGAAAAATCAATGATTTTCAATACATCATTTTAAAGGAGTACACACTCATGTCGCAATTATTATCATTATTTTCGAATGTCACAAACCTTGACTATAAGCAGGTGATTATGTGGATCATAGGTGCTATCCTCATCTACCTGGCTATCAAAAGAAAGATGGAACCGACTCTCCTTCTACCCATAGGATTCGGAACCATACTTGTTAATCTTCCGATGTCCGGTGCTATTTCCCAGATGGTGGGAGATGTATTTCAGGAAGGTCCAATCTCCATTCTTTTTGAAAGCGGAATAGCAAACGAGCTCTTCCCACTTCTTCTCTTTGTCGGAATCGGAGCAATGATTGATTTCGGACCACTGCTTTCCAATCCAAAGCTTATGATATTCGGAGCTGCTGCTCAGTTCGGAATCTTCTTTACACTGAGTCTTGCATCACTCTTCGGATTTGAACTTAAGGATGCAGCGTCAATCGCCATAATCGGTGCAGCTGATGGACCAACATCTATTTTCGTTGCCAACTACTTTAGAACAAAATATATAGGTGCCATCATCGTTGCAGCTTATTCCTATATGGCTCTCGTACCAATCGTACAGCCACCGATCATCAAGCTTCTTACAACAAAAAATGAACGTAAGATCCGTATGGATTATCAGGCAGGAAATGTATCAAAAACTGCAAAAATCATATTCCCTATATTTGTTACTATTCTTACAGGACTTGTTGCTCCGAATGCGGTAGCACTTATTGGTTTCCTTATGTTTGGTAATCTTATCAGAGAATGCGGTGTACTTGGTTCTCTTTCCGAAACTGCACAGTCTGTTTTGCCGAACCTTATTACACTGTTCCTTGGAATTACAATTGCTGAAAAGATGCAGGCGGATGCGTTCCTTAATCCTCAGACTTTGCTGATACTCTTCCTCGGTCTTATCGCATTTATCTTTGATACTGCAGGCGGCGTTATTTTTGCAAAGATAATAAATATATTTGCAAAGAAAAAGATCAATCCTATGATAGGTGCTGCAGGAATTTCTGCGTTTCCTATGTCTGCCAGAGTTGTGCATAAGCTTGGTCTCGAAGAGGATAGTTCAAACTTCCTTCTCACACATACAATTGGTATAAATGTTTCAGGTCAGATTGCTTCCGTAATTGCCGGAGGCCTTATCCTTAACCTGATTGCTCGATAGGAGGATTATAATTATGAAAATAGATACAGGCGCATTTCTGGACTCACTCCCAATCATGGGAATCGGGCTGCTGGGAATATTTATCGTTACAGCAGTGATCATCATCGGAATCTATATTCTGAAGGCCATCACAGCAAAAAGCTCTGATTCTGAAGAAGCTGATGATTCAAATAATAATGAGGTTTCAAAAACAGAAAAAAAAGAAGGCTCATCCGTTAAGAAAGAATCTGCAATGGATCTCATGAAAGAACGTGAGAAAAAAGACTTTCTTAAAACTGATGATACCTTCAATATATTTCACGACTTATAAAATTAATTCAATAATAACTTATAAAACTAATTCGTTATTTATTCAGACTTATCTTCATCCTGCTTTACGATAGCAATATGAAGTTCGTCTAACTGCCCGGGTTCAACCTCTGATGGAGCATCCATCATGATGTCCTGGGCATTTTTATTCATCGGGAATGCGATGATCTCACGGATTGACTCCTCACCTGCAAGAAGCATGATCATTCTGTCTACTCCGGGTGCGATACCTGCATGTGGAGGTGCACCATAAGTAAATGCATTGTACATGGCAGGGAACTTAGCCTTAACCTCATCCTCACCAAGACGAACCATCTCAAAGGCTTTAACCATAACCTCAGGATCATGGTTTCTGACAGCACCGGATGAAAGCTCGATTCCGTTACATACAAGATCATACTGATCAGCCATTATGCTGAGAGGATCAACCTCACCTGCCTGTGCCTTCTCAATAATCTCCTTGCCACCGATTGGCATCGAGAATGGATTATGACAGAACTCAAGAAGTCCTGATTCTTCCCCGATCTCATACATTGGGAAATCTACTATCCAGCAGAATTCATATCTTTCTTTATCCATATGGCCTTCGCAGCTTGCGCCAAGCATCTTAACAGCCACACCTGATATCTTCTGAGCAAGCGTCTTCTTTCCTGCACCAACTACTACAAGCGTATTTGGAGCAAGGCCAAGCTTCTTGGTAACAGCTTCAACTGTTGCTGGATCAGCATTTACGAACTTAGCGATCCCACCTGCTATTGCACCGGTTTCATCAGTCTTGAACCAGTAAGCCTTAGCGCCAGCCTGGACTTCTATATCTGCGCAGATCTTGTCTATCTGCTTTCTTGTGAGCTTGCAATCTGAAACAGGAACAGCTTTGATCACATTTCCCTCAAAAGGTCCGAAACCGCAGTCTTTTAGTTCCTCTGTAAGGTCTGTAACTCTCAGATCAATACGAAGATCCGGCTTGTCCGTACCAAACTCTTCCATAGCCTGAAGGTAAGGAATTCTTTTGAATGGCGCGTCAGACGCAATATTATATGTACCATACTTTGCAAAAATCGGAGGAAGCACATCCTCGATTATTTCAAACACATCATCCTTGGAGGCAAATGCCATCTCCATATCCAGCTGATAGAACTCTCCCGGTGAACGGTCACCTCTTGCATCCTCATCTCTGAAGCAAGGAGCAATCTGGAAATATCTGTCAAAACCGGCTGTCATCAGAAGCTGTTTGAACTGCTGAGGAGCCTGTGGAAGTGCATAAAACTTTCCGGGATGCTTTCTGGCAGGTACAAGATAATCTCTCGCTCCCTCAGGAGAAGAAGCTGTAAGAATAGGTGTTGTAATCTCCAGGAAGTCATGCTCTATCATAGCATTTCTAAGTGCTGCCACAACATTACAACGAAGCACGATATTGTTCTTAACCTCCGGGTTACGAAGGTCGAGATAACGATGCTTAAGACGGAAGGTCTCATCCGCTTCTCTGGAATGATTGATCTCAAATGGAAGCTCTGCATGATAGTTCTTTCCCAGCACTTCGATTGATTCCGGAACTATCTCGATCTCACCTGTAGGGATCTTATTATTGATGCTGCTTCTCTCACGAACTGTACCGGTTACCTTGAGTGTAGACTCTTTATTGATTGGCTTGATCACTGCCATCATCTCTTCTGTCTCAACTACCACCTGGGTAATTCCATAAAAATCACGTAATATTACAAATGCAAGATTTCCGCCAACTTCTCTGACGTTCTCCATCCAACCAACCAAGCTGACCTTTTCGCCAACATTTTCTTTTCTTAATTCACCACATGTATGGGTTCTTGACTGCATTTTTCTATCCTCCATAATTGAATATTGCACCAGCAACCGTTAAATTATAGCACTAACTTTCCTTCAGTTCAACAAACCATCTGTGATTATCTCCATAATAAAGATGACCTTCATAGCCTTCCACGTAAACAGTGTACCTCACGCCGGATGCTCCTGCCACAAGACTGGCCGCACGCCTTATATCTGTAATCTTCTCGATCTCGTAAACCGTTTCGTCATCCCAGCGAATGGATTTGGGAATCAGACTTCCGTCCTTTGTAAATTCAACATTTACATCCACATATAACTTATATGGACTTTCCTCAAACATTTCCTATCACTCCTTATCCAATTATTCCCCTTAAAAATCTCTCTGTAAAATGTATTCTAAGCGCTTATTAATTTAAATATAAATCTAATTTTATTGGATTTCAAGTAGTTTTTTATTGCTATTTCTCATAATTTTAGATTTTCTCTTGCCATTAAGTCCAAAATGTAGTATAGTATCCATATGACGAACCAATAGATATTGCGATTATTGATCATTGAAAATTTTTTTGAAATGGCGGTGATTTTTATGATAAAAATAGGAGAAACTCTCGCAGCTCACAGAAAAAGAAAGGGATTATCCCAGGTTGAAGCAGCTAAGGAGCTTACAAAAGCCGGGATAACCACCAATAATAAATCCATATATACCTGGGAGAAGGATATTGCTACTCCTAACCCAACTCAGTTCCTTATGCTCTGCAAGATATATGGTATCACAGACATATACTCTACTTTTATCGAGCCTAATCCGGATAATCCACTTGCTATACTTAATAGTATCGGCAAAGAAAAAGCTCTGGACTATATTAACATTCTTGGACAGCTCGACGAATACCGTATCTCTGAGACTGCAGTTATTAACGCAAATAGTGTCATTGCACATAAAGGATCTAACAACAATACCGGCTCTGTCCTGGAGTTTCCTGTCAAGCAGAGAGAACTTCCAATATATCTTCTTCCTGCCTCTGCCGGTACCGGAGAATTTCTGGATGGCGAAGAATATGAAATGGTTGTAGTGGGAAGTGAAGTTCCTGAAAAAGCAAGCTTCGGCATAAGACTTAATGGTAACAGTATGGAGCCAAGATATATGAACGGACAGATAGTCTGGGTATACAGAACTGCAGAACTTTTTGATGGTGATATCGGAATCTTCTATCTGGATGGACAGGCATATTGTAAAAAGCTGCACAAAAAGAAAGACAGCATAGAGCTGCTGTCTTTCAATCCGGATTACTCTCCTATTAAGGTAACTGAATCCAGTGAATTTAAAATATTCGGGCGTGTTATATCATAATTTTTTTCAAAAAATATTTTAATCCATTGTATATTCAAAGTCCGCTTCATATTCAGGATGTTTTTCCAGCCAGTTCATAAAATCACTGAAGAATGTTTTTGAGTAAACTTTTTTATAGAGTTCTGCTGTGTTTTTACCATTCAGATCACAGTATATAGAAGTTTTACGCTGTTCATCCAGCATCGCCTGACCTTCTTCGAATAATTTCTTAAAGGCATCCTTACCATAGGTCTGATGGATATACTGCATAAGCACAAATCCATAGTTATAAGAAAATGAATGCTCTATTCCATCCGGAAAGCCTTCAACAAATGTACTCTCTGCATTATCTTTAGTGATCCTGCCGGTAGGCAATACATAATTACTTGTATAATTTTCAAAAAACTCTTCATCGCTCATCCGGTCCTTTGAAATAAGCTCTCTGGCTCCTAATATTTCAATATATGAAGCATAACCTTCATTAGTAATCGGGTTAAACCCAGGAGCATTTGTCAGATGCAGATAATGAGTATATTCGTGAATAAACTCTGTTCTTAATCCATTGATATCATTTACATCTAATGAGATTGAATCAAGTGCTATATAACTATAATAATCACGAGACGCATCACAATGAGGATGCACATTATCATTTATATAGATATGAATTTTTTTCATATCAGGATCAACACCATCAAATACATTTGTTCCATAGATTTCATTTTGCACAGAAACAAATTGATTATAAGATGCCTTGATATGTTTATCAGAAAGTCCTGTAACCTTTTCAACTACCTTCTTGTACTCTTCGTATTTCGCCAGAAGGTTACCATCAAATTTAACGCCTTTATTCATAAAGATTATAATGTTATCTGATTCGATATATTCATAATCCTTTGTAACATAATGATCAGTAGCTTTACCACTAATGCTCATTGGCTTTTTGACCTGAGCTTTTTTAGGAGTAACC
>JAILMQ010000178.1 GCA_024692605.1 Eubacterium sp. | reverse complement strand
AGGACTCTTTTCTCTAACACCGGGTCATGTTTCCATGAGAACGAATATTCGTGAGGATATGTTATACAGATATTACTCTAATACTGATGAGATTTTATCTGATATAGTCGATTACTATTTTCGGTTTGACAACGCGGTATTTAATACAGTCAGGTCACTTGATTCTAATTATGTAGATAAACTACATATGTATATTGAAGACTTTGCTACTTATTATGGCAATTATCAGTCTCTTTCCGCTATTATGATGCAATACGAAGAATTGTTGCATAATACTACTGTAAGAGATAAGATTGAGTCGGGTTATCTTACAAGATACAGTTTTCTGCATAATCTATTTGATAATGCTATAAAGAATAAGGAAATCAAAGATGACTTTTCTCCTGTTGAACTTGCTGATTTCGTTACGGCAATATTCAGGATAAAGGTTCTCAACAGAAGAGTAATGAATACATCAAAACCGCTTAAGGATGAGATAATTCAGACTATGGATAAGTGGTTTAAATATATTATTGTTTAACATTTGGAGGTTGTTATGTTGAAGGTTTTAGTTGCTGAAGATGATATTGCAAGCGGAAAGTTTTTATCAAAGCTTTTATCCAGATACGGGGATGTGGTTCTTGCTACAGACGGTATTGAAGCAGTAGATGAGTTTGTTAAGTCAGTTACAGATGGACAGGAATTTGATCTCGTCTGTCTTGATATAATGATGCCAAAGATTGATGGCTATAAAGCACTTCAGTCTATAAGAGATGCAGAAAGAAAGCTGGGTATTCCTAGAATCTCCAGATGTAAGGTTGTTATGATATCCGCACTTGATGAGGATTTTGATGCTTCATATGCAAGTAGTGATTATGATGATTATATCTGTAAGCCTATAGATATTGTAAAGTTTGATAATATCATTAAGAAACTTGGTTTAATTGATTAAGGTGATTTATGGATCTTTTTGAATATATGCGTAAAGAGGAGCAGAAAAAAGAATCTCCTCTTGCAAGCCGTATTCGACCTAAAACTTTAGATGACTTTGTTGGCCAGGAACATATTCTTGGTCCGGGGAAACTTCTTTACAGAGCTATTAAAGCTGATAAGCTTAGCTCTGTAATATTTTATGGTCCGCCGGGAACCGGAAAGACGACACTTGCTATAGTTATTGCAAATACAACCAGTGCAAGTTTTGAAGAGCTAAATGCTTCAACCTCCGGTAAGAAGGATATGGAACAGGTTGTAAATAAGGCAAAAGAAAACCTTGGAATGTATGGTAAAAAGACTATTCTTTTTATTGATGAGATACATAGGTTTAATAAATCTCAACAGGATTTTCTTCTGCCTCATGTTGAAGACGGTACGATAATCCTTATAGGAGCAACAACTGAAAATCCGTATTTTGAAGTAAACAGCGCTCTTGTTTCCAGATCCACTGTATTCGAATTAAAGCCTTTAACTCCTGAAAATATAGCTGTTTTAATCAGAAGAGCTGTATATGATGTGGAAAATGGCATGGGAAGCTATAAGGCCCAAATTAGTGATGATGCTGTAGACTTTCTTTCCAGTATGGCGGAAGGGGATGCCAGAAAAGCATTAAATGCTGTAGAACTTGGAATTCTTTCAACAGATAGAAATGAAGAAACCGGTAAGATAGAGATAACTCTTGAGGTTGCAGAGGAATGTATTCAGCGCCGGGCAATAAGGTATGATAAAAACGGAGATAATCATTATGATATTATTTCTGCTTTTATTAAATCCATGAGAGGCTCTGATCCTGATGCGGCGGTATATTATCTTGCCAAGATGTTATATGGCGGTGAGAGTGTTACATTTATTGCCAGAAGAATAATGATCTGTGCCTGTGAAGATGTTGGAAATGCTAATCCTCAGGCTATTCAGGTGGCAGTTGCCTGCGCACAGGCGGTTGAACGAGTTGGAATGCCTGAATCTCAGATTATTCTTGCTCATGCAGCTATTTACGTTGCAACTTCCCCAAAGAGCAATGCAGTGGTAAATGCAATATTCAGTGCTAATCAGGCGGTTAAGGATTTCAGTAATGCTGAAGTTCCAAGATATCTTAAGGATGCTCATTATTCCGGTGCAAAAGAACTTGGAGTAGAAGGCTATAAATATGCACATGACTATCCAAATAACTATGTTGATCAGCAATATCTTCCGGATGAGCTTAAGGACATGAAGTTTTATATTCCCGGTAATAACGGATATGAGGCTGATATCGTTAAATGGATGGAATTTTTAAAGGGGAAAAATCATAAAACATAAAAATAACACTTTATTTTTACAATATTTGTGATATATTATATCGAGATGGAAAATAAAGAAAAAAACACTAAAAATGAATTGAATAATGAAAGTAAAGATATACAGAAACCGGCTTCTGTCGGTAAAAGGATAATTGCCATAGTACTTCTGGTTATTATGGCAGTTCTTTTTGGGATTTTCATTTATTGTATAATTTTCAATCAAAAGTATGTTATTCCTATGCTTTTTGTTGTTATTATATTCCCGATTCTGGTATATCTTTTTATTTGGGTTAGAAAAGTCTTTAATAAAAGTGAGGATTAATTATGAGCAAAAAGAAAATTATTATCATCGTATGCTGTGTTATTGCAGCACTTGGGCTTGCCCTTGGAATATTTTTCTTTATAAGAAAGAAAGGACTTGTCAAAAAAAGCGATACACTGGTTTATGTTGAATCAGTCAGAAGTATAACCGGTGTTTCCCTTGGTAATTCCAGCAGGTTTATGGGTATAGTTGAATCCCAGGAATCCAAGAGTGTTCAGAAGGATAGTGATAAATCAGTAAAAGAAGTATATGTCAAAGAAGGCGATATCGTTAAAAAGGGCGATAAGCTCTTCAGTTATGATACTTCAGAGATGGAACTTAATCTTGAACAGCTTAATCTTGAAAGACAGGCTATTCAGAATACAATAAATTCTCTTACCACATCTATTAATGATTATACTGCTCAGAGAGGAAATGCTACTGACGAGGATGATATCCTCAGTTATACATCTCAGATCAACAGTAGCAATTCTTCACTAAAAGAAGAGGAATATAATCTTTCTACAAAAGATCTTGAAATCAAAAAGATGCAGGAATCCATTGAAAAGGCTGTAGTAACCGCTCCAATGAACGGAATGATTAAAACCATAGGTAAATGGGAAGGGTCTTCCGGATCTTCTGAAGGAGGAGAGGAAGATGAATTTGCTGAGGATCTTGATTATGAATATGATTCCGGTGAATCTGAAAGTCTTGATAACAGTAATGCATTTATAACAATTATAGCTGAAGGTGATTACAGAATTCGTGCTATAACAGACGAGATGAATATCCATAGCTTTACTTCAGGTACTCCTATTATCATAAGATCCAGAGTGGATGAAAAAGAAACCTGGAAGGGTACAGTTGCTAAGGTAGATATGGAACCACGTAAAAATGAGGGTGGCGATGATTATTATAGTGAAAGCAGTGGAGAATCTGCTTCCAAGTATAATTTCTATGTTAATCCGGAAAATACAGATAATATGATCCTTGGACAGCATCTGTTTATTGAACTTGATAATGGACAGGAAGATGCTAAGGAAGGAATACATTTGCCTGCATATTACCTTGTTAAAGAAGGTGATAACTTCTTTGTATGGAAACGAGGAGAAGAAGATAGGATAGTCAGAGCAAAGGTAGATGTCGGTGAATTTGATGAGGATGCAAATACTTATGAAATCACCGGTGGATTAAAGATGGAG
>JAILMQ010000147.1 GCA_024692605.1 Eubacterium sp. | reverse complement strand
CGCTATATCTTCAAAACGCGAACCCATCATAACAGTGTCAAAATCTATAAATGCCACTGCTTTTCCCGCTCTGAATAAAATGTTTGCAAGCTTTGCATCTCCGTGGATAACATCAGTGCACTGTGCTTTATAATATGGGATTTCCATATATCTTTTATCGATCAGAATTTCAAGATCATTGTCTCTTTTATTATCCGGCTCGGCTTCCCTACTATCTTCCGGCTCGGAATTTATTTCATTCTCCGGCGTACCGGAATTATTGATCAGCCTCTTATACTTCTCATAATAAAACTCAAGGTCATGCAGATGCGGATATACGGCATCCGGCTTTGCAGAAACAGAAGATAGTATCTCGTGCATCCTTGCCAGACCTTTCCCACATTCATACAGCTCTGCCTCACTGAGCGGATTCGTGAGAACCTCACCTTCTATAACCGGATACATTCTCCATTTATCACCATCATTATCAGTAACGAAATAACTGCCTTCTTCTGATTTAAGGATTTTCGGATACTCCCGGGCATTTCTCTCGCACGCTTCCGAATACAACCTGTAATTATTCTCCAGGAGATCAATATCCATGCATTTATTAATGCACTGGCATATATAATTTCCGGCATCAGTCTCGATCAGATAGGTTTTATTGATGTGCCCTCCGCTGAGAAGAGTGACCGTACTTACCTCATCTTTAATATATTTTCTGTATATGTTATCTATATTCATTGATTTATAATACTGCTCTTACCTTTTTGTCACACAATTTACAATGCCTCTGTTACAAATCTACACAGTACATATAGATAACATATTTCCGCAAATAAATAAATGATAATCTTCAGGCCCTTCCGGCCTCTCTCAATGCACTGCTGATACGCTGATATACGAAGCTGTTCTCAGATAATTCCCTTTCACCCTGGAATACATGCAGGACGCTTCCGGAGATAGACCATACAAACTGATTAAACTTTCCTGCACTCTTGCAGCTGTTAAAGTAAACGAGTTTTCCTAATGAATTATTCATGACTTTCGACCTTCCTTTTCTTTGATTTTCCCAAATTATCCGATCACGTCGATCGTTTTTCTTAATCTGATAATCAAATAATAAATCAAGTGGTGTCCAATAATCATGACAGCAACAATTCTCTTCTCTTCTGTATAAACAGCGACAGCTACTGCTCATTCATAACCACCAAAGAAACTTTTGACAAACTTGTTGCTGAAGCAAAGAAAGCCGGTCAGAAAATAGAACTTGCGCACAAAGTTTAATTGATAAGTATGCATTCCATGATTATTTAATTATCGTATGCAGCGTCAGAATATAATATAAAAATGCCCTCCTCACCGATTGTACGGTAAAGAGGGCATTTTTCACTTTTTTTATTGACTGCATTTCGTATCGCCAAAGAAATCAGAACATATACATTTCCCATTCATTCGGGTCTATATCTGCACTGCGAAGTGCCTCTTTACGAGCATCCTCATCCATCCATTCAAGCTCTTTGAAATCGAGACCGGCATCAAGAATTCTCTGTATGAATTCCTGCTTCTCACTGTAGCCTTCCGACTTCTCGTTATCCATTTCACTGAGCATCTGGAGATAATAAGAATCCCTCGCTGCCTTTTCCGAAGCACTCATCTTTCCGTCACCGTTTATATCAAACGGATCATTACCATCAAAAAGTCCCATACTTTTCACCTTCCTAAAATATCTTATTTCACTTATATAATGCAGGTGTCAAAATGCATTTCATGCAGGCATGAACGCATTTTGACTGATAACACCTAAACAATCTTACTTAAAGTACTCTACTCCGGATTCCATGATTCTCTGATCCTTCTCACCGAAGATGTTGATGTAATCATCTATGTCACGTCTCTCTGAATGACCCATCTTTCCAAGCACACGACCGTCAGGACTTGTGATACCCTCGATTGCAAGATATGAACCATTAATATTGTAATCCTCGTCCATTGTTGGATTCCCATCAACATCAACATACTGGGTAGCAACCTGTCCGTTCTCAAAGAGCTTCTTCAGCCATTCCTCTGAAGCTACGAAACGTCCTTCACCATGCGACATTGGAATTGAATATACGCCGCCGAGTTCAGCCTGACTGAGCCATGGGGACTTATTGGAAACAACCTTTGTATAAGCAATCCTTGACTGATGACGTCCTATAGAATTACGTGCAAGTGTTGGGCTGTCGCTTGACTGCTCAACTATCTCACCATGAGGTACAAGTCCGAGCTTGATAAGTGCCTGGAATCCGTTACAAATACCAAGTACAAGTCCGTCTCTCTCGTTAAGAAGCTTCATCATCGCTTCCTTGATCTTCTCATTACGGAATGTAGTTGCGATAAACTTACCTGATCCGTCCGGCTCATCACCACCTGAGAAACCACCCGGGAACATTACAATCTGTGCCTGAGCTATGCTCTTGGTAAAGGCTTCTACAGAGGCTCTGATTCCCTCTGCATCCATATTGTTAAGTACAACAACATCTGTTACAGCACCTGCTCTCTCGAAAGCTCTTGCTGTATCATACTCACAGTTTGTACCCGGGAATACAGGAATGAATACACGAGGCTTAGCAACCTTATTCTTGCAAACATAGATTGAATCAGCCTTATAAATCGGTGTATCTACTGTCTTCTTTTCGATACCGCTGTCTGTAGGGAATACCTTCTTAAGGCGACCTGTCCATGCTTCAATAGCATCTTCTACAGAAACCTTTGTACTTCCGTATGTAAAATAACCTGTATCGGTTACTTTACCGATAACTTTAGCGGAAATTCCCACATCAACTATATCCTTAAGTGAATCCGGCTTTATGGTAAATACGATTGAACCGTAATCCTTACGAGCAAGCTCTTCCTTCGAAATAACAGACTTATCAATCTCAACACCGAGCTTATTACCGAATGCCATCTTGCTGACAGCTTCAATAACACCACCGAAGCCAACTGCGTAAGCTGCTTCAATCTTTCCTGCTTCAACCGCACGTCTGAAAGCGGCATACTTTTCCATAACGTCTTCATATACAGGTACAAGATACTCATCCTTTTTGATGTCCATCTTG
>JAILMQ010000133.1 GCA_024692605.1 Eubacterium sp. | reverse complement strand
CTACTATAGGAGCACTGTTAAGAGATCCATCAGATCTATATTTCATATTATCATCAGAAACACCTGGAAGCTTGTGGGACTCGACTATATCTTTTATATATTTGTAGAATGATTCATTGGTATCCTGATATGTACCATTAGCTCGCTCAGTAACAACAAATGCTGCATATACAAAAGAACAATACTTTATAGTCGTTTCAACATTCTCACCAAATTTCTTGTATATGCCGTCTATAAACCAATCATCAGCAGAAGTATACAAACCATCTTCATAATTATTCTTATAAGAATTTATTTTATCTATCAAATACTGCCTACTAATTGGATTTGATGAACCATCATTATATCTATCTTCATAATTCTTTGACCAATCATTATGTTTGCCTAAATATTTAGAGAAGTCAATGTTAGTATAGATCTTCTCAACCTGCTCTTCTTGTTCTTCTCCTCCTTGTTCTCCTCCTTCGCCGCCACCGGTGTTATATTCAGGAGTAACACTTGTATCATCATAAATATAAAAGTTCAATGCAGTAGTTACTCCCGGGCCTATAGGATTGGCATCATTTTCTTCGTTAAGTCCACTTGCTTCAAGGTTTTTCGTGACGGTTGACGCTTCGCCTGAAGTTATACCATACTCAGCTCCAGTGCCATAATTTCTGCAAAGCTGAATATTTCCACAACCATATGTATTGCCTGCGATACCGGAGCTTGACTCAGCATCCTCTGCAATTCCACCAAGGTTTATACAATTATTTATATTAATGCCATATTCATTATTATCATCCATCGCCACATTCTCCGACATGGAGCTTGATATACAGTCACCAACTATACCGGCGGATAATGAAGTTCCATTTATATTTCCTTTATTTATGCAATCATTAATGTCAGATTTACCACCAATACCTGCCGAAACGCCTGCCGCATCATCACCTGATATGGCAACATTATTAATACAATGTTCTATAACTCCAGAAAAATGATATATAGTCTCAACATTCGTTGTAGTGGTTCCATCAGAGCCCTGGGTAGCAGTGGTCTTTTCCTCTGTAGAGTTTCCTTTAGTATTTACTGTACCATTTACTCCGGCAAAAGCTCCCACCTTTTTACCCGGATATTCATATGGTGTATCATTTTCCAGATATGTAACATCCCCACTGTTATTAACAGTTCCGCCTATATAACCTGCATTTACCTCTGTAAGCCCGCCTATATAATCAGCTGCGTCAGCTACATAGTATGCTCCATCTTGTCCGTCATCTTCTCCATATGCCAGATTTTTACAATTATAAAGCTTGGTATTCATAGGAACACGTCCTACAATACCACCCAGATAAGCATAATTCACGTTTGAATCATAGCTTTCAGATACTCCGTTCACAGAGGAAGTCGCCTTGACAGAACAGTTATTTGTAAAGTCCCTTACTTCCAGCTTCATACCATTAGGCACATAACCAAACATACCTCCTGCAAAGATTCCTGCATTGACTTCAATTCCTTCTATTACATAATTTCGATCTTCCTTCGTAGAATCTTTGCTGGTACCAGTAAATACATTTTCGATAGTATTATTTGTATTAAATACACTTGTCATATTATCTATGTCAGCTGCAACTATTGAATCATATGCTGTCTTTAAGTCGGATTGAACATCATAACTTATATCTTTATTTTGATAAGAACCTGTTTCAGTTATAAGTTTTTTAGCAACTTTATGCAGCTGGCTGTCATTATTATTCAAATCACGTACTGTAACAAGTCCGGAAAATCCACCAGAAAAAGCATTACTATTAATAACTATATTCGAAGTATTGAGTTTTTTAGATCCATCATTAGTTATATAATCATTAAATATTTTGGATATACTTTCATTTGAAGTAACAGCTCCTGTATATCCGCCTGCAAAATATTCAGAATTTACATCAACATTAGATAGATTTCCAAAAAGCTTCATTTCTGAGTTTTTAGCAACTCCGGCAAATGCCCCAACATAAGCAAGTCCATTTACGCTAATCCTATCACTATCTTCTAAAGCTGTACTAATCCTACATTCCTGCTCATCATATTTTCCGACTACTCCACCTACTCCATATCTTCCATATACCCTATATGGAGTATCAATCGTTCTTTCACTATCATAGTAGCCTCTTTCAATATTATTAAGCGAGCAAGTTCTATTATTATTTTCCTGAGCATTTAATCCCACTATTCCGCCTATAGCATCTCTACCTATTACCATGAGACCTGTTGAAGAAGCATCTGCTTTATAAGGATACAGATTATTACTATGGCTGCTATTAAAACCTATCGCACCACCAACATAATCACCGCCAAATACTATAGCATCAACATTAGAATGATACTTTTCTGAGCCGGAATTATTTTGATAATCAAGCCCATTTATACCAGCTAAGTTTTCAGATGGATTATTATTATTATATGTACGAGTTTTTCCAACTATACCACCAACACAGGATCCTCCAAACCTAGAATTTACCGACATAGCAACAATCTGTGCAGTGCTTAGATTATTTAAAGCATCAATATCGTAATTGTTACCAAATATCAGCTTGATAGCTTTATTTTTTGTTTCTTCAGATTGTATGTTATCACAATCAACAAGAGCGACCTTTGTTTCTCCAGCTATTCCGCCTATGCATGCACTATAATAATAATTAATGTCTTTTAATTCATTACCATTTTCAAGAACTCCGTTTTGAAAAGCAGTTTTATTCTTATCAATTCCAAGAACAACTCCTGAATTAAGAAGTTTTTTTACAATTATATTTGCAGGAGTACTGCCATTTCTACGATTTTGAGAAGAACGTCCAGCTTCATTTCTGCTTGGTTCTCTAAACGATAAACCTTCCTGCATAGAGTCACCTATACCGAAAGCGCCTGCTATTCCTCCGACATTATATCTTCCAAGAACAGTACTGTTGTTTTCAACTATATAATCGTTACTATTTTCACTCTCGTCATATCTGGCAAAGTCTGAGCATCCTGCAAAACCACCTACATACCTGTATCCAAATACATGAGGTTCACATTTTCCACCAAAAGTATTATCTTTTGATTCATCAAACTTGCAATTCTTTACTGCACATAGTCTTGCATAACCAACTGTTCCACCGACAAACATATCATTAAAGAATTTTTTATTTTCGTTTGTATTATTTATTGAATTAATAATTGCATTCGCTGACGAATCATCATATAACATGACACTATCGCAATCCTCTATAGATGCAGTTTGAAATGTTCCATCAAAATATCCACGGTCATAGTAAACATCATACTCATAACTATTTGAATTGTTATTCCTTTTATAAGTATGTAACGAGTCATCTATTATGAACCCGTCCTGAATTATACCTGCAATGCCACCTATAAATGCGCATTTTCCTAAATATGGCGTAGTTAACCTGTAAACCTTTTTATTATCTTCTTTAAGACTATAATTTGTCTGAGTATAATATCTGGTATAATCCGTTTTACTTTCATAATAATGATGTAAATCTGTATCTACAGCATAAGTAGAGTTCACCGAACTGTTATGTACGATACTGTCTCCTTCAACTACTCCTCTATTTAAACAATCTTTGATTTTTACCGTCTTAGCCCTATGGACAGAAGTTCCTGTCATAGATTTGAACGAGTCAGTTATATCATATCCATCATGATAAAACTCATATCTGCATCTACCTTCTTCATCAGTAATTGTATTATTGGTACCATATCCAACACCTGTATACTCCGAAGTATTATATTCACTATCGTCCCCTACATAATGAACATAGGCACGACCAACTATGCCACCGACATTTTCCATTCCGCTGACATTTCCGTAATTATTAAGTTTTTCAAGAGTTACATCTGCATTTTCATTAAGAGCAAATGATTCTCTTCCTATAATTCCACCTACATCTGTTCGTCCATTTATATGTGTTATCTTTGCCTGAGCAGACGTAGCATTATTCTTCTCATTATCATAAAGAGTCAGACCTGATACAGTACCTATATTATTTCCGGCAAATCCTCCAACCATACAACTATACACAACAGTATATTTATTATTTGAATATACCCTCTGCATACCTTCAACTATATGTTTATTCAAGGCTACATCTTCTATCGTACCGAGGTTCTCTGCAAAAAGTCCAAGTGGCGTAAGACCCGCTCTTGCATATTTGGATCCTGAACCATTAACAGCATCCGCATCTTTAAGTCCAAGAACAGCAGTATAATCATCATATACCACCTTGTTATCGCCTTCACCTGAGGTTTTTACGCAAGCGTCTTTAATTTGCCTGGTGTCTGTATCATATACTCCATACAGAATATTACCGGTTATGGTTATATGAAGATTACTTATTGTATAAATTTTCTTATCCGCACTCTCTTTAGAGCAGAATTTGTCATCTTTTCCTAAACACCTGAAGCCGGGGAAAGGATAATTTGCAGTGTTATATACATCTTCTGTTCTAAGAGAGTAATAAACCGTTTTCTCTAAATTTCCACTTGCAGGTACTTCATTACATACTCCGGTTGCAACACTCAGCCCATCATAATCTATTCCTGATGCTATATGAGCTGCTCCTTTGGTAGTATCGTAAGAATTAAGAAAATAATTTGTTGTATTATCTTCAGTTTTCCCTATGAAATCATTCCAGTCAATATCCTTTACAAGTTCAAATGTATACCCTGCATCAGTCGTTGATTTATATTCGGTCTTATATCTGACATTATATAAATGTCTTCCATTTTCTATTCTGTAGGTATTTTCAGGTATAGCATCACCTGCGATAGGATCTGAAGCAAAGCATGTAGATTCCGTAATCTGGTTTCCGGCTGAATCCTCATATATATAATTATCTCCAAACTCTCTTGTACTGGTTGTTGTTCCAGCACTCATCCCGTCTTTATATATATCTACAGATGCATATATCTTCTCTGCATTAATTCTAAATCTGTGGAAGCTGTAGGTATTAAGAAATGTTGCTTCATCATCATTATCAGTGTCGCTGTCTCCAAGTATTTTTAAGCTTTCCTGTAAGGACAAAGTCTGTGCCTGAACATCAGCAGCATCCAGAATAATATGATAATCATCCCCCTCCTTGTACATAGGGAGTCTGTAAGTGGTATCAGGAGTACCGTCTTCAAAACTAATCTTAACATCCACAGGCTTAGCAGCAGCTTTTTCGATTGTATTTACAGTATCCTTAAAGTCGCTGATTTTAACAGTGAACGTCATAACCTTTGTATCTGTAACACCATTAAAGATTGAAAAATCCAAAGTATCAGAAGTCTCAGCAGAAAGTTTCTTATCCTCATTTGCAGCATTATCATGTACTATAAGATCCAAAACATCAGAGTTCTTCAGTTCAAGGATTATATCTGTGCTTCTATTACCTCTGCCCCTGATTTTATCAGTAAGTTGATCTACACTATAGTAGCCAAACATAAGTCCGCTACGTGTATGCAAAGTTCTATCTATAGCACTTATTAAATATTTGTCAGAATCTCCGGTTTCTTTACCTATATCTCCATCATAGATAAATCCATCTGCCATATCTGTAAAGCATACCGAAAAGACCTGACAGGAGTCCGGCGAAAATTCAAGAACTATAGCACCGTTTAGAACAGATGTGTCAGATACATAACTTGCCACTAAATCGAAAAGCAGTTTTGCTCCAACCTTTTGAAGCTGCTCCTTAGATAAGGCCGAATCATAGTTGATTCCATCTAATAGTTTTCCCTCAATATACTTTTTATAGTCTCCTTTGTTTGCTCTGATACGAACTATAGAATCATTCTGTTTATCTTTATTCGTACTAAGTTTCCATATAGTATTCCAATTATAATAGACACTATTGTCCCCTTCGCCTTCATAGGATATAGCTCCTAACAGTTCCTTACTTAGAATATATTTAGAAGCATACCCTGTATCCAGATACTTATCTGTATCCTTATCGCTTGCTCTCTTAAGCGGTTCTGTAATCCTGTTTTCAAATGCACCACTACTGTCAAGCTCGGTCAGCTGAATCTGAGCAGCAAAAAAGATTTCCTCAGCAACAGCATTTTCATGCTGAAAACGTGACCAGTCCTGCCAACCAAGAACACCAAAAGTACCTACCGCAGCCATTATGACTATAATAACCAGAACTACGATAAGCTCTACCAAGGTAAAGCCTTTATTATCACTCTTATGAGTTTCTTTATTTAATTTTAATGTTGAAAAGAATCTCATATTATTTTACCTCATCACGGTCTCGAATATACTACTGTTCCGTCAGGAGCTACTATGGACGTAATTGTACCCTTATCATAATTCATATTAATAGTTACCTTATAATTATCATAAGTAGTACATTCTCTGCTCCATTTTTGGTTATCCGTCTGCCCTATTATTATATGATTATCCTTTGTCTCCTGATTATCCTTTGTCACCATATTGGTAAATCCGCCAATTTTAACTTTAGAAAAGAAATCATCTAAACTCTCTTTTGATAATCTCATAGCCTTCAACATTTGATTTGCATCCTCAAGTTTTTCCAATGAACTGCCTGTTTTTAATGTTATTTTGCTTTTCGATGACCAAACATCAAACATATGGGATGCCTTTTCTAAGCTTTTTAAATCCCACCCAGTAAAATCAAATTCATAATTAGTATTATTTGTTGTATTAAAATTACAGAACATATAAATTGCAGTTTTAACATTTTCAACATTCCAATTAACTATCTGATTTATCATAGACATTCTATCAACTTTATAATTACCATTAGATTGATAAAACATATAATTCATATTGGTAACGCCGGAAGTGTTCCAAAGATTCATATTGCTGGTCCATAAGCTATCAGAAGCTACTACGTTATAAGCGTCATAAAACATATACGCAGTATTTTTTACCTTGTTATCAAAACCATTTATTTCAACAGTTTTTAACACATTCTGTCCATATAACAGATACGAAAAATCTATATTAGAATAATTGTAATTAGATAAATCCAGACAAAAATGTTTAACTTTTTTAATTTCAGTATTAGTGCTGTTATGAAGAATCGTCTTGAAATTCACTTGATCATCTCCCGCAAATACAAGCTTCAGATAATCAATAGCATCATTATCACCACCACCTCTATTTCGCAAAAGTTTTTCGAAATTACCCTTTGTAACATCAAACATAGAAAAGTCAAAGGTCGCACTGGTACAACTGTTAAATGAGTCTAATACCTGCCAGAACTCACAAACTACATTTGGAGTTCCGGAAAAAGAAATTTTAATTTGGGTTGAAGAAGTTCTAACCTTTTCCAAAAACATCTTTGAAAGATTAGGAGTTACTCCATCCAGATTAATAATTCCCACATCAACCATTCCGGTATTGTCTATATTGGAAACCGCAGAATTTCTAAACATATTCCGATAAGTTCCACAATTTGCTGTGGCTATAAAATCATGGAAATTCGATAAACTGTTCAAACTGGTTGTATTATAGAAAAACTGTAAAAATCCACTATTATGAATTCCTTCCTTCTTTGCATCTCTGTACTCTATATCACAAACCTTACCGGCATCCATTCCCAAGAAATCAATATTCGTAAGCTTCTTACAATCGCAAAACATTTCCGAACTATATGGATTCAAATATACTTTGTCAGCTTCTGTATACCAATAATAAATTTTTGTTGCGGTATCATATTTACCCCAAACCGTATTGGGATTATACTCCTGAACATATGAAGCCACCGATGGATCGTACTTATCTTTATAGCTATCGTTAGCACCACCTATACTTATATCAGTCCAGCCGGCACTTTCCGGGTCATCTATATGTTCTGTATATCTTTGGAATCCAACCATATCAGCATATTGATGAAGATGGTTAGAAGTATCCCAATCACCAAAATCAGCAAAGAACATAGCATATGTAAGTCCGCCAACTGCATTAAACGACATACTTGTTATTTCAGAAACATCAATAGATGTGGCACCTGCTTCAATAGTCAAATTCTCATTATTATACTTTTTTAATACCTGTCCACCTTTAAGCACTCGTAAAACAGGCGTAATTCGCCCCTCATATAAGAGTGTCTTTATAATGGTTTTTACATCTGCCCTTATAGCCTTCTTTAATTCAAGCTCCTTATCATCTTCTCTAAGTAACGGTTTTTCCGATGCATCCAAAGGAACCACACTTACGATTTCTTTTCCAAGTGTCGCATCGATTTGTGTGTTCCAGTTATCAGATATAAAATCTTCCGGAAGATACCTTGTATAGCTGACTGCCACAGATTCAGGATAAGGATTTTGTACTTCCGGTTTATTCAATTTTTCAAGAATTCTGGTATCAATATTAAGATTTGCAGTTTTTTGGAGCTGCATAGCTGTTGTAAATGTTAATGTGCCTTCTGAAGAACCATCTCCAAATAACATACTGCATATATCACTATATCCTTTATCTGCTCCGGCAGTTATTGTTGTAACTCCTATACCATTCTCGTCCTTCGAATAATCGTCACTCGTAAACCAGCCTCTGAGACCCCATGGTTGCAGGTTATCCAGAGCAGCAGTTACTTTATCCCAATTTTCAGCTGAAATATTATCCGGATGATGCTTCTTCTGGATAAACTTCACCTCGATTGAATTATTTTTACCAAATGGCAGTTCTTCACTATTACAAGTCTTAAAAATTGCGGTTTTTTCAATCTCGATTTCGGTTATATTAGCCTTAAACGTAAACTCGCTCTTATTTGTTTGAGAGAATATATATGTTTTCAGCTGATTTACCGCATTAGTTGCTTTTTCAGCGGAGGTAACTCCTGAGCCTGTAGCTTTATAGGTCTCATCCCCGCCATTTATGAGTTCCCACTCATCAAAAATATAATCTTCATTTATATTGAAGGAATATGAATTAGTTTCTCCACCTTCTTCAACCGTATACTTGCTTCCATCCCACGTATCACTTTTATATTGAAGAGTGTTTGAATCAAACTTGAATTCAATATCAATTTGTTGTCTTTCTATATTACCGTCAGTTTTAAATGAAACAAGATTTTCGTCGCCATCCTGCTCATTAGCTATTAAATGCAAGGTTTTAGTTATGGTTTGAGCAGGATCATCTCCACCATAACCACCTTCATCATCATGTGTAGCACCATATGCCACGTCAGTCATTTTCTCCGTAAAACCAGGCCAGATAAGTAAAGTTGATCTTGCTATAGCAGAACCGGTTATGCCGGCGGCACCTGCTTTGTTTTTCGCATTTTCAACTACTGTAGCTTCATCGGTTTTGGTATCTGCTATCTTATTCCATTCATTTCCATCATAGAAATAATAAGCACCTTTCTCTTTATAAAGTGCTGCAACTATAGTATATGAAGCAATATTCTCCTGAATACTGGTAGTCTGTCCGTCTTTCAAATCCTTTCCGGTCCAAATCCAAAAGGCACTTCCATCATCTGCCGTATGACCTGAATTATCCATTATTTTTGTTCTAAGTCTGGGATATAATGTATTGGAACAATTATTATATAATTCAGTAAGCTCTGCCTGAGCAGCCTTTAAGGCAGCATCAGCATTTACTTTTATATTCTTCTCTCTTGTGTGATTGATTACTCCTAACATAACAGGAACTGCCACTGCTGTAAGAATTGTAAGGATTACAAGCACGACAATAAGCTCCACGAGTGTGAATCCTTTTTTAGAATTCTTCTGGGAGCTAATACTCTTTGATATTCTGTTACCGGATATTTTTCTCATATGCTGCACGCCCATACCTTCTGCCATCTTAGATCCGGATTCCTTATACAATACCTTACCAACCACCCTTTTAGTTTCTTTATTAACCATAAGCCTACCTCCTATGATTGAATCTGCCAGTCCTTTCTCTGTCAGACCCCGGAAACTGTGGGTTACCTTTTCTTATTAAACAGTGATTTTATATACATTTTAGGCATAACTATTTGAATTTAGTTTACCATATAATAGTTATTATGGCAACTTGACAGACGCTATTGTCATACTTTGTTCATAATTAATCACTATTAATGGTATCTGAAACCTGCATCAAGCTTGAACGTGAATGAATCAGTGACATATCTACACTTCCAATCCCAATTACCAATATTATCAATATATCTACTCTCCATATAGCACCGTAGCTGAGCAGCCAAACTGCTACGGAAAGCATTATGAGACTAAAAATCCTGAACATAAGTCTTGATAGAAGTTCTTTCTTTTGTCTAACAACGTTTGTTCCACCGGTAGCAATATTATCAAGCAAAAGTGGAATTCCAAGCAGTACAAGTGCCGAACCCAGCAAGAATATCATTCCGGTGAGCACAGATCTGAAGCATATAAACACTACCAATATGGCTGTAAGGATAATGTAGCCAATAATATCGTATTTTTTTTCGATACCTATAATATCACTCAAAGATAGAACTACAGATTTTACACCCGCTGCAAAGATAAACATGATAATAATCAGCAGATAATATAATCCACCAAACCGTCTCGCAGCTATATCTCCCAATACGAGAATCGCCGCAACAAACGGAACCATTTTAAGAATTGCTCCACCTGTAGTAAGCAGCAATCTTTTTTTCATGATATTATTCACCATTTTAGTACTTATATTGCTATCATATTCTGAATATTCATTTTCTGATTCATCATATTCTGATTCATCATATTCTGATTCATCATATTCCGATTCATCATATTCCGATTCACTATCATCCGACTCATTTTCCATATCTTCTTCAAACTCATCTGATTCTGCCGTACTGAATTCAAGGTAGATATGTCGTTCAAAATAGCAGGTTATAAACAGACTTAATATAGTTATTGTTAATCTAATCGACAGCTTAGATAACGCATACATTTCCAGCGTCACAACAGATAGTATAGCTACAGCTATGGATATAAACATGTCAAAAATAAACATGGACATATTAAACTTCAACTTATTATTGATTAGTTTTCTATCTAATGCATATCTAATTCCAAATACAATAAGTATAGGCAATGCATCTTTAAAAACCTCTCCCCTTCCGGCAGAGTATTCTAACCCACGAGCAATCATATCGCCCACAAAAAACGAAGAGACCAGAATGCATAATAATGAAATTATATATAACTTTAAACTCTTGATTTTCACTTTATTCTCCTGTATACCATCTTACTTCAGAAGCACATTTATCAATAATCTGCAGATATATATTATCATAAATATATCATTTTTACCAAATTCTTCTGTGATCATGGGAATACACCCTGTCCCCACGGCATCGCCCATGGTATCACGAAAAAAGACGCAGGTATCAGAAACACCTCTGACACCTGCATCTTTTTTCCGGATATTTACATTGTAAATGTCATATCTTTTCCGGCATCTTCTTTGTCATCATCCCAGGTAAGGGAGCCGTCCTTATCACTGAAGGTGAATTTGCCGGAGCCATTCTTGTAAATCTCAGTTTCTTTATCTACCAGTCCATTCTCATCATATGTGATGGATTTCTTTACACAGTCTTTATATTCAATAGTGAGTGTATCCGGATCGAATTTACCACTCATTGTCCATTCAAATACTTCAGCAGCTGTGTTTGCCCAGGATATTTTAATCTCAGCTTCGTCCTTTGAGCCTTCCTTTGCTGAAACTTCAATAGTTGCTCTGCCTGAACCGTATTTGCCTACATAATTCATTACAGGATTCTGTCCGTCATCCGACTGCTCTGTTGTTTCTGTTGTATCTTCCTTTGTAGCCTCTGTTGTTGTCTCTTCCTGCTTTTCGTCCGTCTTATCACCGTTACTCTTTTTATCCTTTTTCTTCTTTTCCTTCTTAGATTCTTTCTTATCCTTGCTGTCCTTCTTGTCATCCTTCTTTTCTGTAGTTGCCTCTGTTGTCGCCTCTGTTGTTGCTTTGTCAGACTTGTCAAATGTAAACCATGCACCACCCAGATTAATCTTGAGTTCTGTGCCGCTTACTGAGTATGCATATGTATTTCCGGTACCTGTCTGAGTAATCTTCTCACTTGACCATGTAACATCTGATTTTTCCTGAATCTCCATGGTTCCTGTGTGGTCTTTGTTAAGTGTGATCTTGTACTCTTTCTTAACCTTTTCTCCATTAACCTCTGTCTCTACAGTTTCCTTATATACACCGGGGATATAAGCAAGCTCCTTCTGTGGCTGTGGATCCTTAAGTGAGATTGAATCAACAATCATTGAAAGGCTGTCAGAAACTGCCATTCCGATTTCTTCATCAGTTTCAGCATGATTTATAACCTCAATAAAGATTGTTCCATCATTATACTCTGATGAAAAATAAGTTGTTGAGAGTCCGGAATCAGCTCCGTCAGACTCCATAACAGATACATAGCACCATCTGTCCTCATATCCGATGAAAGAGCCCTCTGTAACATTTTTCTTTGCTTCTTCATCATTTCCCAGCTTTTCATAGAGATAGCTCTTTGAGTTCTTATTCTTTATATAAGAGATACTTACCATATCAGTTCCTGAGCACTCTCCGGTGTACACGAAAGATGTAAAGTCATCACCTTCATTTACCTGAATAGATGATGGCATATATCTTACTGACCATCCGTCCTTGCTCTCATACTTTTCGGAAGATTCGTATTTCTCTTCTTCAGTTGTTTCCTCAGCTTCAGTCGCTGTAGCTGTTGTAACTTCTTCAGTAGTTGCAGGTGTTTCTTTCTTTCCACATGCCATCATAGAGCATGCAATTAACGTTGCCATTGTAACTGCTAAAAATCTCTTCCTCATGATATAGTCTCCTTTTTATTATATTTAAAACTTCTTATGCCACAAATCAATCGTATAATAGCACACATGTTTTAAAAGTCAAGATGGCAATTATGCTTTTTGATTTTATCAATCACTTCCCCCGAAAGTGTATTTTAAAATAAATACTTCGCCGGCTGTCAGTGGTTGCTTTTATTTCATAGTGAATGTATAATCATAAAAAACCTAAGGGGGCATTGGCATATGAAACAGAATCTTACTTTTCTTTCATCTGATGGGATTACTAATATTCATGCAGTAATGTTGAAACCTGACGGTCAGCCGAAGGCAGTTATCCAGCTTGTGCACGGAATGGTTGAATATATCGAAAGATATGATAACTTTGCTAAGTTCCTTAATGAGCAGGGTTTTCTGGTAGTCGGACATGACCATCTCGGTCACGGTCAGTCTGTAAGGAGTGTCGAGGACTGGGGTTATATTTCAGAAATCGCACCGGCAAGATCCCTGGTCAGGGATATACATAAGCTCAGAGTTCTTACCTCGAAAAAATATCCGGATATACCGTATTTTATCCTTGGACACAGTATGGGCTCCTATCTGCTCAGAAGATACCTTGCTCACAAGGGACCCGGACTGGCAGGAGCTATTATCGTAGGAACAGGCAGTGAGCCCGACGTTAAGGTCAGAAGCGGTCTTATGCTGGTTCGTTCAACAGCTCAGGCAAAGGGATGGCATTTCCGGAGTGAAAAGATTAAAAGTCTGAATTTCAGTGGTCCTTATAAGCAGTATGACCTTACCGGAGATGATCCTACAAACAGCTGGGTGTGCAGCGATCCTGAAATAATGAAAAAATACTTCAGCGATGCAAGATGCACATTTACATTTACATTAAACGGGTACGAAGCACTTCTTTCTACTGTACTTTATGTAAACCAGAAGAAGAACATTTCCATGATTCCCACCGACCTCCCTATCCTCCTGACATCAGGCGATATGGATCCTGTAGGGAACATGAGCAAGGGTGTTAAAAATGTTTACCAGCAATACGTGAAAGCCGGCATCAGCAATATCGAATGCAAGATATATCCCGGCATGAGACACGAAATCCTTAACGAGCCCGACAAAGCCACCGTCTACGCTGACATCAACAACTGGATTGAAAAACAGATGGCATAAAAAAACAACCCATTGGGGTCAGACCCCTCTGGGTTATTTTTTTAACCCACAGGGGTCTGACCCCAATGGGTTGTTTTTATTTTACTTCTTGATTTTAACTTTTTTAACAGTGCTCCAGTTGCTGTAGATTTTGTTGCCGTCAGCATCCAGATTATAAGCTCTTACTCTTACGTAATAAGTCTTTTTCTTTTTAAGCTTTTTGGCAGTGTATTTTGTTTTCTTTGTATTTACAGTCTTAAGAGCTTTTGTAAATTTCTTATTCTGTGCATACTGGATTTCGTATCCGCTTGCACCTGATTTTGCTTTGAACTTCAGCAGGAATTTATTTTTCTTGATATTGGACAGCTTTGTTATCTTCGCCTTATCAGGCGCTGTTACCGTCTGCTTATCTGTCTTGCCGGAATCATCCTTTGCTTTGCTGTCAGCTTTTGTGGTCGATTCTTCTTTTGAAGATTTTAACTTTGGAATTACCTCGCCCTTCTTTAATACCACTCCACAATCCTTACAGCAGATATCTCCGGAGTATCCCTCTGCTGTTTCTGTCGCTGGTTTCTTATTTATGGTTTCTGTATATTTTGAGTGATTATCAGGATTCAGTTCTCCATATTCCTGGTGGCATTTTGTGCAGACCGCCTTCTTGCAGCAAGTTGCTTCACCACCGGTATGACCGGTTGCCGGTACTATCTCTCCTTCATTTATCTTTTCATTACATTCCTTGCAGTAGGTATCTCCCGAATATCCATCTTCTGTACAAGTCGCTTCTACTGCATCTCTTACTTCTGTAGCCCCATGTTTTGCAGGGTTAACATCACCATATTCCTGATGACACCTTTCACAGATTGCCTTCTTGCAGCAACTTGCAGTTCCTCCTGTATGTCCTTCAGCGGGAATTACATTTCCCTCTTCTATCTTTGTATTACAATCCTTGCAGTATGTATTTCCTGAATATCCATCTTCCGTACAGGTTACTTCTACTGCATCTCTTACTTCTGTTTCTCCATGATTCGTCGGATCTACTTCTCCATATTCCTGATGGCATCTTTCGCAGACTGCCTTTTTACAGCAACTTGCAATTCCTCCTGTGTGACCTTCAGCAGAAATTACATTTCCCTCTTCTATCTTAGTATTACAATCCTTGCAGTATGTATCTCCTGTGTATCCATCTTCCGTGCAGGTTACTTCCTTTACATTACGCACTTCAGTTTTACCGTGCTTTGTAGTATCGAATTCACCGTATTCCTGACGACATTTCGTGCAGACCGCTCTCTTGCAGCAGGTTGCTGTTCCGCCGGTATGACCGGTTGCAGGAATCTCCACATTATTCGGATTTACTTCGTACTTGTTGCCCTCACCATCAGTTGTGTAAGCATAATGGCACAAGCTGCATTCGTAGTATCCTTTCCTTCCGGGCTGGGTGCAGGTTGGTGCAGCATACTTATTTAATACAAATGTATGCTCATGCTCAAAATACTCTTCCTCATATGCTTCTGACGATAATTTGGTCAGATTCACATTTATTACAGGTCTCACATATGCAGTATTCATATTGTTTGTACCCGAAAAGTCTAAAACACCATTAAAACAATCCAGCCTGTCACTTGACTGTACAAATGCAGTATTATATTTTTCTCCCGGGCTTCTGAGCCACCATTTCCAGTCATGATAGTCTTCTCCTTCAGGTCTGAGGAGTTTTCTGTAATTATTTTCAACATATGTTTCCTTTGGGAAACCATAGCTTTCATTTGTCACATCATCAGAAGAAAGAAGATAGACATGATCAAATGTATTATCGCACCCTGCCTCGCCTGTATTAGAATTACCCTTATTCTCCAGTTCCGTCAGCAGGATAGCATCCTTTTCCGCATTCGAAAATGCCTCATTATAAAAATCCTCATTCAGCCACTGTCTTAAGGTACATGTGTCCCATTTTGCAGTGTCATAATACTCTCTATATTTATCAAGATTCAAATCAAAACGATCATTCTTCACAGCATCTTCCGAAAGGAGCATGGCTTCATTTCCATCCACCTTAAGAACACGCCAGATGAGAGGTTTGTCATTATATGTTCCGAAACTGATTCTGTCCCATTTTACTCCGTCAATCTTCACTTTTACCGGATCAGTCAGCTGGGATTCCGGTAGCTCGTTAATCTTAATATGCATAACAGGGCGAACTCCCTGATATACTCCCATCAGGTTACCTGTATCCCACTCTGAACCTTCAGGATTAATGGTCAGAGCATTACATTGATAAAATCCAATTGTTCTGCCCCACCAGTAACAAGCTCCATCACTATAAGTATTCATTTTTCCAGGTTCAAGTGTATACGTATTAAGATCATAAACAAGCCCTTCTTTATTAAGAGCATAATCAGTTGCCTTGGCAACCTTAACCTTATCCCTAAAATTGAAACGCTTATCAAATCCGTATTTAGTATCAAGTATTTCCTTGTGAGAAATCAGGTATATCTTGTCACGTGTATCATTTCCGCCATTTGCACTAAAATTAATATTTCCATTATCCTTGACAGTAGTATTTTTTATAATTGCCTGCTCTTCAGCGGTAAATGCATCTTCTAAAAACTCATCATTAAGCCATGCTCTGATGGAAGAAGTTTCCCAGGTACAGGCACCATCATCCTCTGTGGCAGAATTGTAGGGCATGGAATCAATTACCCTGTCTGAAATGATAAATGCATCATAATCGGTTTTTTCCAGAATCTGCCATCTGATAGGCGTTTTCTCATCATTCTTATCGGCAACGCCGTCTCCGTTGGTGTCCTCCTGCCAGTAGCTTCCAAAATAAAAACTATCTCTGGTCATATAGGAAACTCTGGGATTGGCAACCGTCGAAACATCTTCAACATCGTCGGCTGCATTAACCACAAAACCAGATGATAAAACTAAAAAACAAATAAAAGAAGAAATAAAACCTAAAACATATGTTAATTTTTTCATAACCCCTTTACCCCTTTTTTCAAAAACAACCCACAGGGGTCTGACCCCAATGGGTTGTTTTTATTTTATTCTGCCTGTGTCTGGCTGCTGTCTTTGCGGATTACGTCGTGTGCTCCGCCTTCTACGATACTTACGGAAGATACCAGTGTAAGTTTTGCCTTATCCTGGAAGTCTTTGATTGTAAGTGCGCCGCAGTTACACATTGTTGATTTGACTTTGCTGAGGGTTCTGTCAACGTTGTCCTTAAGTGGTCCTGCATATGGAACGTAGGAATCAACGCCCTCTTCAAAGTGAAGCTTTGAATCTCCACCAAGGTCATATCTCTGCCAGTTACGAGCTCGGTTTGAACCTTCGCCCCAGTACTCTTTTACATAGTTTCCGTTTACAAGCAGCTTAGCTGTAGGGCTCTCGTCGAATCTTGCGAAATATCTTCCAAGCATTACGAAGTCTGCTCCCATAGCAAGTGCAAGTGTGATATGGTGATCATATACGATACCACCGTCTGAACATACAGGAATATAAACGCCTGTCTCTTTAAAGTATTCATCTCTGGCCTGGCATACTTCAATAAGTGCTGTAGCCTGTCCACGACCGATACCCTTTGTCTCTCTTGTGATACAGATGGAACCACCGCCGATACCAACCTTGATAAAGTCTGCTCCGCACTCAGCAAGAAATCTGAAGCCTTCTCTATCAACTACATTTCCGGCACCGACTTTTACTGAATCGCCGTAGTTTTCTCTGATCCACTGAAGAGTAAATTTCTGCCAGTCTGAGAAACCTTCTGAAGAATCGATGCAAAGTACATCAGCCCCTGCTTCTATAAGTGCAGGTACTCTCTCAGCGTAATCTCTTGTATTGATTCCGGCACCAACTATATATCTCTTCTGATCATCTGTCAACTCGCCGGGATTGTTCTTATGCTCATCATAATCCTTACGGAATACGAATGCTACAAGTCTGCCATCATCATCTATAATAGGAAGAGAATTAAGCTTGTTATCCCAGATGATATCGTTAGCCTCGGAAATTGTTGTTCCATCCTTAGCAGTAATGAGCTTCTCAAGCGGAGTCATGAAATCTTTAACCTTAAGTGTTGGCTCCATACGACTTACTCTGTAATCACGGCTTGATACGATACCGACCAGCTTACCCTCTGCTGTTCCATCCTCAGTTACTGCAACTGTAGAATGTCCATTCTTTGCCTTTAATGCAAGAATATCAGCAAGTGTAGCTTCAGGACTTACATTTGAATCACTTGTAACAAATCCTGCTTTATATGCTTTAACTCTGGCAACCATTGCCGCCTCATCTTCAACACTCTGAGAACCGTAAATAAATGAAACACCACCTGACTTCGCAAGGGCTATGGCCAGTTTGTCACCGGACACTGACTGCATTATTGCAGATACCATGGGGATGGTCATCTCAATAGCAGGTTTCTCACCCTTCTTGAACTTAACAAGCGGTGTCTTAAGGCTTACATTATCAGGTACGCATTCACTTGATGAGTAACCAGGGATAAGTAAATATTCGTTAAATGTGTGTGATGGTTCAGTAATAAATGTTGCCACGTTCTTTTCCTCCTGATTTTTAAAAAAATTTCTCGTAATTATACTCCAATTTCATCATAAAAACAAGATGTTTTTATGAGAACATTCCATACAATATTGCAATGACAAATATGATGACAAATAAAATCGATCCAAGCCCACTTGAAGACTTCTTATTATTCCTCGGATTGTTTAATCTTGTGGCAGTATTCATGTTCTTCTGATTTACCACAACCCTGTTGATTTTGGTCTGATGTTCCGGAGAATAATAGGAATTGGGAGCCTTCTTTGTGATCACCTCACCGATGGTATCCATAGCCTGCATCGACTGTGGAGTACCCTGGTTATAAACCACTCCTTCTATTCCCCTGTTCAGGCCGCCTTCATCTGCATGCAGATGAAAATCTCCTATCATATTCTTTTCTATCTCTGAATAGTGACTTCTTCCTCTTCTATAGACTCTTCCACACTTAGGGCAGAGTCCCATATACATATCATAATCAAAAGCCTTATGACAGCATTTGCATATAACCTTCATGATTCCTCCAAACAATTAATTTTATTATCAAGCCATAGCTTTCAAATCATATTAAAACATAGGATAAACAACCACCTTGTTTTTCCCGGTCTTCTTCGCTTCGTAAAGTGCTGAATCAACTCTCATACAAGCTATATCCGCATCCTCACCAACAATAAGCTCCGTAACACCAAGACTCATTGTCCTGTTTTTTGCCTTCGGAAAATCTATTGCAGCGAAGTTCTGTCTGAAAAGTTCTGCCACTTCAGTTGCCCGCTTCTCATCTGAGTTCGGCAGCAGCACCATAAATTCCTCGCCGCCCCATCTTCCGGCAACAGCATCAGGAACATTTTCCTCAATAGTTCTCTCCAGCATCTCCGAAAGTTTTCTGAGAACAATATCCCCTTCCTTATGGCCAAATGTATCATTTACTTCCTTGAAGTTATCTATATCCATCATAATAAGTGAAACACCGGCCTTGGAAATTCCATGTGCTCCGGAAGCCGCAACTTCAAGTGCCTTGTCAGTTATCCTTCTCTGTATTTCGCCACGATTGAAAAGCCCTGTCAGACTGTCGGAAATAGCAGCAAACTCCAAGCGTCTGTTAGCCTCTGCCAGTTCCTCGGTAGCAGCCTGGATAAATGTAGCCAACCGGTTGATCATCGAAACCTTCCCTGAAAACTCCTCAGTGTTCATATCAACCTTAGCCGTCTGTCCTGAATCCGCCTTACCCTCTCTCTGTGCTCCGATTACAAGAGTAACGTTATGCTGGAACACATTAACTCCGGTCCTTAAAAATTCACCTGATGTATAGAAACCTGACGTAGGTGCCAGAGACTGGAAGGGAATCGTCTCACAGCTTATTTCATCAGCACCCCAGAAAGTCCTTCTGGCAGCGCAGGAAAACACAGTAATAGCTTCAGGAACAAACTCCTGAAGTTCCACTGCACCGTTGTATACACTTTCAAGAATAGTCCAGGGATCTCCATACGCAATCCTGGCCCTTACATTTTGCTCCATATCTGCTGTCATGACAAGAGAACCATCATCATTACTTGCGATAGGTGCACGAAGAATATTCATCCCGTGAGATTCATAGAAAAACGGAAACTCCAGGGTATTATAGAAAAAGTTTTCATCATTCTTTATGTTCAGATATTTATAGTAAGTCTCATATGCAGGCTTACCATCCAGCTCGTAGAGAATGGCTCCTCTGGCTTTTGTCACCTTAAGTTCTCTTCCAAGGGGCTTCCATCCGGTAATATGAGTAGTTTTAACATAGTAATCATCTCCACCTATAAGTGCAAAAACAACTGCATGGTCGGAGATTTCTCCCACTGAAGACACAACGAATGCTGTATTCTCATTCATATCTTCTGAAAATGCACCACCACCGAAAAGTGCAATTTTTTTAGGAAGCTTCCGTAACTCGTCACAGAAACCTGTCATTGACATCCCTCTGATGGTAGTATTCAGCATAATAGTTTTAACCCAGGGTCTTTCCTTGACCTTTTTAATCAGATCATTTGTAACGTATGGAGCTTTTTCTTCATCAAGAGAATACTGAAGAAGATCAATATTAGTGGATGGGTACTCAAACACGGTACATATAATATCAATCATATCTCCGTTATATTCACCCATAATAATATTTCCGTTGGTAGAACATCCCATATATAATGCATCAGGCATTTCGGTCTCGATAAGACCACATAAAGCAGTAACCTTCTCCTTATCCAGAGTCTCAGAATACACCTGAAACAACACCTTGGATGTTATAGAAGAATTACACCATTGCTTTATCTTATGAAGACTATTAACAAACTTTTCTTCATTTTCATATTTAAACTGGAACTGTTTCATACTATTCAGTGCCCTCCGTATTTTTTATAACCTGCTGCTTCTTCTGATCAGACTTAACATGGTTTCCTACTATTTCCGAAACATCTGATATGGTAGTAAATGTACTACCTTCCACAGAATTGATTATACGTTTAAGCTCAAACATCTCTGCTCTTGTAACAACACAATAAAGAATATCCTTCTGCTCACTGCTGACAAGTCCTTCACCCTTCATAAATGTAACTGTACGTCCAAGTCCTACATAGATAGCCTGAGCAAGCTCTTTACCTCTGTCAGTGATAACCATAACTGACTTTGTATTATCCCATCCTATTTCTACTATATCTATAACCTTTGAGGTTATGAAATACATAAGCAGGGAATACATTCCCCGGTCATGTCCAAAGACAATTCCGGCTACAATATATATCAAAACATTAAAGGAAAGAATAATCTTTCCCGTAGATATGGATAGTTTTTTACTGAGAAGAATCGCCACAATCTCAGTGCCATCCAGACAGGAACCGCCCCGAAGCACAAGACCAACACCAACTCCCAGAAGAACACCTCCGAATACCGTTGCCAGAATTATATCTCTTGTAGCATTCTCCATCCGTTCAAAGATCGATGCCATAAGGGCAAATATTCCAATGGCCACAATAACCTTCACAATGAAACCCTTTCCCATCTTCCGAATTCCAACTATGATAAAAGGAATATTCAGAATGACCACAACCACTCCAAGAGGAACATGAAGAAAATGTGTGAGGATCATACTCACACCTGTTACTCCACCATCAAATATATGATTAGGAGCTAAGAATTCCTCCAGCGCAAAAGCCGCAATAACAGCCCCCACAACTATCATTCCCCAGGATAATATCATTTCCTTTATTCTGTTATTATTCTTTTCTTTTTTGCTTTTATCCATATCAAACCATGCATATGATCTATTCAAATAGTCTCATAGTTCATTGTAACAAAACTCATTCACAAAAAAAACATATTTTTTAGCTAATTCCTAACGCAGCATATGCTATAAAAGCATAAATCGCGAATATCAACACAATTAATATTGCATCCATCAGTGCTATTATTAATATTTTAATAAATATATTCAGCTTTTCCATGTTACATTTCCGAAAAAGCTTTTCACGAACACCAAGATAATTTCCCGAAAATGCAATCACTAAAAATGTTGTAGTCAGAAGATATAATCTCCCGAGCCAGTTGTAAATCGAAGCATATATCCCGTGATAGGGATTAGGAGTCATTTCCATGGCGAAACAGATATAGCCCCAAAACGCGTATAAGGTTGTTGCAAAAAACATAACGATAAAGTTACCGCTTCGATAGCCGGGAATAGCATATTTTTTTAATACATTTAAGACTGAATATCCTTTTTGAGCTTTTAATGCTCTCTTCATTTCCTCGGCATTCTGGTATCTGTTTCTTGGATCAATTGAAGTAGCCTTATCTATTATTCTATCCAGCTTATAGCTTTCTATCCCAGCCTTTTCCTTTAATGTTTTTATTGTTGCCCCAAGACCATAGATATCTGTTCTTGCATCACTCTCGGAAAAACCAAACTGCTCCGGTGCCGCATATCCCTGGGTTCCCATGATAAATGTATCCTGCCCAGCCTCTCCTCTGAATGCTCTGGATATATTATAATCGATCAGATAAACCCCACTGCCTGATACAAGGATATTCTCCGGCTTTATATCTCTATGGATAATGGGAGGTTTAAGATTGTGGAGCCTTGTCAGGATGTCACAGATCATAATAGCGGCTTCACATATGGATTTTTCATCAGATAATCTCTCATATACACCATCATCCTCTATAAATTCTTCTATAACTAAAAGATTATTATTATCCTGGATCAGCTCATACATTTTCGGAATTCCGGGAATCTCCTGCTTTTTTAATTCAGAATATACCTTCATATCGTAATGGCCTTCATTTTTCAGAATGTAAAGCCTTCCGTCTACTCTGCTTCTGATGAGAGTTATCCTGTCATTGTTACCGGACCAGGGAACGATTTCATATATTGTATCCAGATATTTAGTTATAACCTTTTGAATATCAGACATTGCAATACCACCGCCAAGTTATTATACTATTTATATTGGTAATTATAACAAACACGCCTTCAAATGAAAACTTATAAAGCAAAGTAGTAAACTATGGAGAATAATATGAAAACAACCAATGATTTAATGAATGTATTAAATAATATAGATGATAAAGAAGGGCTGAATGAATATCTAAATGGTTTGGAAAAGTATAAGGATTTAGATGCAATAAAGTATTATGATACATTACGAAAAGAGCATGGAGTATCCAAAAGCGATGTGGTCAAATCCAGCGGAATCAGTCGTACCTATTGCTACCAGATACTGAATGGTACCAGAAAGCCGGGGCGGAACAATGCCATATCACTGTGTCTCGCATCACATCTCACTCTGGTTGAATCCCTTAGATATCTTGAGATTCTTCAGCTTGGGATTCTATATCCAAAGGATATTCGCGATTCACTTATTATCTATGCTATCAACAGACAGTACAGTGTCCAACAGACAAATGAACTCCTTTATTCTAAGAATGAAGCAACTCTGGACGACTGATAAGGAGCAATATGGAAACCAAAACACCTAATAAACTAACGCGCAACCCAAGCATCGAGCTACTCCGCATAATAATGATGCTGCAGATAATCTTTCTGCATGTATCGGATTACGGAGATTACACAGATATCGCCAACCAGGTGGAGGGACGAGTCGAACTGACCTACTGGGTCATCTGGCTTATGTGCCGGTGCCCCGTCTATGTATTTGTA
This sequence comes from Eubacterium sp., assembly GCA_024692605.1. GTDB lineage: Bacteria > Bacillota > Clostridia > Lachnospirales > Lachnospiraceae > Eubacterium_Q. The sequence goes on along the minus strand of JAILMQ010000133.1, from coordinate 14,848 downwards.
ATAATCATGGGCTACTTCCTAAGCGAATCCAAATCCGGCTTCAACCGGAAACGACTATTAAAATGTTATCTTCCTATGTACTTTTACTCCGTATCCATTCCGGTATTGTATGGATTATTCCGACCGGGGGAGGTACTAAAGGAGCAGTATATAAAAGCATTTTTCCCATTTCTGTCCAGAACCTGGTATTTTATGACCTTGTACCTTCTGGTGCTCATCCTGTCACCCTATCTTAACAAAATGATACAGAACCTGAGCAGAAAAGAATTCCTGGGACTGATAATCATAACATTCTGTATGTTCTCAATATGGCAGCCCCTAAGTATGCTGGAACCCTTCGAGGGAATATTCGGAATAAAAAAGATCCTCTCAACCCAGGGAGGAAAAAGCCTATACGATTTTATATTTATGTATCTGCTGGGAGCGTATCTCAGAAAGTATCACATCTTTAGCAGTCACGAGGGAGACAAAAAGAATCTGTGGAACAACCCACTTACTTACCTTACCGGATTTCTACTTCTGGGACTGGGAAATGTATTACTTGTTTACTTTTATCCTGATGAAGGAATCAATTCCGTAGTTGGATATAATGATAATCCATTGGTAGTTCTTCAATGCACCTGCATATTCAGATTTTTTGAGAAGCTGGATATGCGTAGATTTGTAAAGCTGGGAAATGTAATCAACTATATAAGCGCCGGAAACCTGGGTATATATATGATCCACGAGCATCCCCTGATACGAAGCCTTATATGGAACGAGATATTCCCTATTAACAACACTGCATTCTATACCAGAAAAGGCTATCTTCTACAGATATTTCTGATAATACTAATTATATACGCCGGTTGCTGGATCCTTGACTGGATCAGAAGACAGCTGGGCAAACTAATAAATATAATCATTAAAAAAATAAAAACTTCGGCTGCAGCCTAAGCTGCACCGAAGTTTTTTTTATCTCTATTTACTATCTAAGTAATAATTACTCGATGATAGATACAACAGAACCTGAACCAACTGTTCTACCACCCTCACGGATAGCGAATCTAAGTCCCTGCTCCATAGCTACTGGATGGATAAGCTCGATTGTCATCTCTACGTTATCTCCAGGCATGCACATCTCTGTACCTGCAGGAAGATTGCAGACACCAGTAACGTCTGTTGTTCTGAAGTAGAACTGTTGACGATAGTTGTTGAAGAATGGAGTATGACGTCCACCCGCGTCCTTTGTAAGAACGTAAACCTGAGCAGTAAACTTCTTATGACATGTTACTGTACCTGGCTTAGCAAGAACCTGTCCCTTTTCTACCTGATCCCTGTTGATACCACGGAGAAGTGCACCGATGTTATCACCTGCACGAGCCTCATCAAGAAGCTTTCTGAACATCTCGATACCTGTAACAACAGTATTCTGTGTCTCTTCACTGATACCAAGAATCTCAAGTGGATCATTGAGGTGAAGAGTACCACGCTCTACTCTACCTGTAGCAACTGTACCACGACCTGTGATTGTGAATACGTCCTCAACAGGCATAAGGAATGGCTTATCTGTATCACGCTCTGGTGTAGGGATATAGCTATCAACTGTATCCATAAGCTCCATAATCTTGTCGCCCCAAGCCTGATCTCCTTCAAGAGCCTTAAGAGCTGAACCCTTGATGATAGGGCATCCTTCGAATCCATACTCTTCAAGAGCTTCTGTAACTTCCATCTCAACAAGCTCAACAAGTTCATCATCATCAACCATATCACACTTGTTTAGGAATACGATGATGTAAGGAACGTTAACCTGACGAGCAAGAAGGATATGCTCTCTTGTCTGAGCCATAACACCGTCAGTAGCAGCAACAACGAGGATAGCACCATCCATCTGAGCAGCACCAGTGATCATGTTCTTAACGTAGTCAGCATGTCCTGGACAGTCAACGTGTGCATAGTGTCTGTTCTCTGTCTCATACTCAACGTGAGCTGTTGAAATAGTGATACCACGCTCTCTCTCTTCTGGAGCCTTATCAATGTTTGCGAAATCTACAGCTGAGTTACCTGATACTCTCTCTGAAAGTACCTTTGTGATAGCAGCTGTAAGAGTTGTCTTACCGTGGTCAACGTGACCAATTGTACCAATGTTAACATGTGGTTTTGTTCTTTCAAACTTAGCCTTTGCCATTTTAATTGTCCTCCTAAATATTTAACCTTTTCGGTTTTTCTATCTTCGTGACCGGGACCGGATATGCCCCGACCACAGCACTAAAGTCAATTTTACTAAATCTTAATAAATATTTCAAGTATATTTATGTTTTATTTATGCCTTTGCACTAAGAACCTTTTCCTGAACGTTCTTTGGACACTGCTCATACTTCTCGAAGAACATTGAGTAGTTACCACGTCCCTGAGTTCTTGAACGAAGGTCTGTAGAGTATCCGAACATCTCAGCAAGTGGTACATAAGCTGTAACCTTCTTACCGTTACCAACGTCTTCCATACTCTCGATACGTCCACGACGACTGTTAATATCACCGATAACGTCTCCCATGTACTGCTCAGGCATAACAACCTCAACCTTCATGATAGGCTCAAGAAGTACAGGATTACCCTTCTTCATAGCATCCTTAAATGCCATAGATCCGGCAATATGGAATGCCATTTCAGATGAATCGACTTCATGGTATGAACCATCATAAACCTCAGCTGAAACACCGAGTACCTGGAATCCACCAAGGATACCGGCCTGTGCAGCTTCTTCGATACCCTCTCCTACAGCCGGGATATATTCCTTAGGAATGTTACCACCAACTACAGTTGATTCGAACTTGAACTGCTCTTCACCGTTAGGATCCATAGGTGTAAATCTAACCTTACAATGTCCGTACTGACCACGTCCACCAGACTGCTTAGCATACTTAGAATCAATATCAACAGGTGTTGTAAATGTTTCTTTGTAAGCAACCTGAGGAGCACCAACATTTGCCTCTACCTTAAACTCACGAAGGAGACGATCAACGATGATCTCAAGGTGAAGCTCACCCATTCCGGCGATGATGGTCTGTCCGGTCTCTGCATCTGTATGTGTTCTGAATGTAGGATCTTCTTCAGCAAGCTTAGCAAGTGCTGTAGCAAGCTTATCCTGGCCATCCTTTGTCTTAGGCTCGATAGCGAGCTCGATAACCGGCTCAGGGAACTCCATAGACTCAAGGATAACAGGATGCTGGTCATCACAGATTGTATCACCTGTTGTAGTATTCTTAAGACCTACTACTGCAGCAATATCTCCTGCATAAAGCTTGTCTATATCTGTTCTATCATTAGCATGCATCTGAACGATACGTCCAACACGCTCTTTGTGATCCTTTGTTGCATTAAGTACATATGAACCCTTATTAAGTGTTCCTGAATATACTCTGATGAATGCAAGCTTTCCAACGAATGGATCTGCAACGATCTTAAATGCAAGTGCTGAGAATGGCTCTTCATCAGATGACTTCTTAGTAATCTCATTTCCATCCATATCTGTACCCTTGATATCAGGGATATCTGTAGGAGCAGGCATGAACTCGATTACAGCATCGATAAGCTTCTGGATACCCTTGTTCTGATGTGCAGAACCGCAAAGTACAGGTACAACTCTTTCCTTTTCTCCTTCCGGAGTATCGATAGCTGCACAAGTACCTGCACGAAGAGCTGCCTTAAGCTGATCAATTGTAGGCTCCTCACCTTCAAGGTAAGCCATCATAAGATCATCATCAAGCTCACAGCAGTTTTCTACGAGTTTGTTTCTCCACTCTTCTGCTATTTCCTTATAATCATCACGAATGTCAACGATTGAGATATCTTTACCCTCATGATCGTTGTAAAGGTATTCCTTCATCTCAAAGAGATCGATAACGCCTTCAAAAAAGTCTTCTTTACCGATTGGGATATTTACAACAACCGGCTTCTTACCAAGACGAGTCTTGATTTCTTCTACAGTATTGTAGAAGTTAGCACCAAGTATGTCCATCTTATTAACGAATGCCATACGTGGTACGTGATATGTATCAGCCTGACGCCAAACGTTCTCTGACTGTGGCTCAACACCACCCTTTGCATCAAATACACCAACAGCTCCGTCAAGTACACGAAGTGAACGCTCAACCTCAACAGTGAAGTCTACGTGTCCTGGGGTATCAATGATATTTATACGATGTTCAAGAGCACCCGGCTTTGGCTTATTCTGTTCCTGAAGTGTCCAGTGACAAGTTGTAGCAGCAGATGTGATAGTGATACCACGCTCCTGTTCCTGCTCCATCCAGTCCATGGTTGCTGTACCTTCGTAAGTCTCACCAATCTTGTGATTAACTCCGGTATAGTACAGGATTCTTTCTGTAAGAGTTGTTTTACCAGCATCGATGTGAGCCATGATACCGATATTTCTTGTTCTCTCTAATGGATATTCTCTTCCAGCCAAGACTGTTTCCTCCTTAATATTTTAAAAACAAATAAAATGTTATTAGAAACGATAATGAGCAAATGCCTTGTTAGCCTCTGCCATTCTGTGCATTTCTTCTTTACGCTTAACAGATGCGCCTGTGTTGTTAGCTGCATCCATAAGTTCATTAGCAAGTCTCTCTTTCATTGTCTTCTCAGTTCTGTTACGTGAGAAATTAGTAATCCAACGAAGTCCGAGAGCCTGTCTTCTGTCAGGTCTAACCTCGATAGGTACCTGATATGTAGCACCACCGATACGACGAGCCTTAACCTCGAGCTGAGGCATTACATTTTCCATAGCAGCCTCAAATACTTCTACAGGATCCTTTCCTGTCTGCTCTTTGATCTGGTCGAAAGCTCCGTAAACTATCTTTTCAGCAACACCCTTCTTACCATCAAGCATAATGTTGTTGATAAGACGAGTTACAACCTTGCTGTTGTAGATAGGATCGGCAAGTACATCTCTTTTTGCTATATGTCCTTTACGTGGCACGGTTCTTCCCTCCTTAATAATAATTAATTCTTAGGTACTCACACATCTTTGAATGTGTGTTCGCGCTGATGAAAACATGGTTTGTTTAACCAGCGTGATTAACTGTTACGGCTGCTTATTTAGCATCCTTTGGACGCTTAGCACCGTACTTTGAACGTGCCTGACGTCTCTTTGCAACACCTGCTGTATCAAGAGTTCCACGGATAATGTGGTATCTTGTACCAGGAAGGTCCTTTACTCTTCCACCACGGATAAGAACAACGCTGTGCTCCTGAAGGTTGTGACCTTCACCCGGAATATAGCTTGTTACTTCCATTCCGTTAGAAAGACGAACTCTGGCAATTTTTCTCAGAGCTGAGTTAGGCTTCTTAGGAGTTGCTGTCTTAACAGCTGTACATACACCTCTCTTCTGTGGTGCAGAAGCATCTGTAGGTCTCTTCTTAAGAGAGTTGTAACCCTTCTGAAGTGCAGGTGCTGTAGACTTCTTAACAGCGTCCTGTCTTCCTTTTCTAACTAACTGGTTAAATGTTGGCATGTTTTCACCTCCTTATCTTTATATTTTAGTAATCCGCAAATCAGTTCTATACGCGGACCCGTGCATCTAACCAAAAATGCACGTAAATAGGCGCGCTTTTTACGCACGCCTATCCATTATACTCACTTGATATATCAATGTCAAACATTTTTTATATTCCACATCCTTACACAGCAGTTTACTATATGATATACGGAACTAATATGGTTTCCACAGCGTCCAGCCATGTATCTCCGGACACCCTTTTCACATCCAGTGAATTGATAATTACATTTCTTACTTTATTCAGCTTCCCGTCAGGTATAACAGCAGAGCTGATAGAATTGATCACATAATATCTTCCATCCCGCTTCCCCAGATAAAGCACCTCGTGCCCACTCCAGACAAGTATCGTTCCCAGAGGAAGCTTATCTAAAAATGCTTTCTTTTCTTCAGAAGAAGAATCTTTTACATCATATTTTTTAACCAGCATCTTTGACTGGAAGCTCGTATTTTTCGCTAACCTCAGGCCAAAGCACCTATATATGTCTGAAATATATCCTGAGCAGTCATTTGAATCCAGCATACCGCCCCATCCATATGTATTGCCCAGCATATTAAACGCTACTTCAGCTATATTTTTATATGAAAGAGGAAGATATCCTTCGCTTACCTTTTTGTGAAATGGTATCAAGGCCATGGACCTTCCATAAGAACCATCTTCTTTTCTGATTGGAATCCATACCACATGGTTGAAAATCGGAACCCTGTTTGATACAGTGCTACTGCACTCTTCCTTTGAAACCTTTTCAAGAACAGTTCCCATTCCCAGAAGACGGTTTGATATTTCTTTATCAACCCTGGTGGTTTCAGTGATCAGTTTATCTTCATATATAACCAGCACATCTGCCGGGTCTATGTCCCAGACTCTCTGCCAGCTCTTTTTATCAGAGCAAACAGCTACATCTTCTTTAGGAACCCAGCCTTCGCAGTTAATTCCAATTGCATAGTAATATATGCCATCTGCAGAAAGGGATTTAATAATAAGTGGCTCATTTACATTTATAGAACCACTGTACAGATAATCAAAATTATAATCAGTCTTCTCATCCAGTATCATCATATCTGTCGGAAGGCCTCTGAAGGAGGTTCGGTTAGTTACTATTCCATATTGCACAGGCTGCCGGCTTTCAGCCATGCGGCTCTGGGTATTTCTTACAATATTCTCAAAAGAGTCTTTATTAAGAGTCTCTCCACCATCAGTATACATGGTTTTGGCCTGTGCCAGATACCAGTCAATATTATCCTCTGCAATCCTAAGGAGTTCCTTATTAAACTCAGCACCATCATAGGTTTCCGGTTCTTTCTTAAGATCACGAACCCCTGTATCCGGATCTTCAGCAATCAATCTATTAATATCTTTTATCTGATCATAATCCGCAAGAACAGCTCCCGGATTTATCTGCTTCTGATACCAGAACGCCGGCTCACACATTTCCCTACTTATATATTCCATACCAAATCCTCCACTCCAAACGATGCCAGAGGGACTGTCCCCTGACCCACTTTTTATTCTAACACAAACATAAAAAGTGTACCACAGGAGGCAGACCCCATGGTACACTTTCGGGTGGATGATTTAGCTATTATTCTTTGTATTGGAATATTATATGTTTATTTGACCATAAACTTGGCGAATACTCGATCTGAATATCCGAAGCATCCTTTGGCACAACAAATGCAACGGATCCCTTTCCGTTTCTTCCCTTAGAAAGGTCTATAGTAAATGAATACTCATCTCCCGGATAGGTTGCTTCAACCTGCTTGTTGTCGGCAAAACATTCGAAATCCCAGTATGCAAGAGTAAAGTCAGAATCAGATTCATTTACCACATTAAACTTCGCATATATTATTTTATTACCTTCACCCGGATCATTCCACTCATCATAATCAGTCAATTCGCCGCATTCAACATATTCAATTTTCACATCTTTATCGTCATATGTCTCACCCTCGTTTATTACTTCAGAATCAATATCTGCAGTTATGTCAACCATTGATTTATCAGCCACAACAGGGGTACCATCACCTGAACCTACGAAAATGATTTTCTCATCAAGCCACATATTAGGAGTATATTCAATTTCAAACTCACTCATGGCACAATCCGCAGGTATTTCAAAAGCAACAGTTACAGTTCCAACCCTTCCTTTTGACAGATTTACAGATGTTTCAGAATCAATACTAAAGTATTTCTCAACATTAGTTCCATTTGCATATCCTTCAAAGTCAGAGAACGAAAGATAAGAGTCACTGTCACCATTGTTAACTGCATTAAATATAGCATATGCAATTTTATTACCTTCCTTAGGTGCTGCCCAATCTTCATAGTCTTTATACTCACCAAATTCAGCATAAGTAATAGAGAAATCACTCTTTGTATAAGTGTCACCAACTGAAAGCGGTCCGCTGTTATCACTATCGCTACTGCTTTCATCTTTAGAGGCACTATCATCATTAGAATCAGCATCATCAGTTGATGAAGCATCCGTTTTTTTATCATCTCCGGACATTTCTGTTTCTGCAACGTGCGACGAGCCCTTCTTGGTCTCCGTAAGATTCTTTGTACCTCCGCTCGCAAAAACCGCTATACCAATAAGAAGCCATACACCATTAAGCACAAGAGCGATTATTGAAAATGTTTTTTTCTTACCATTCTTACTAGCCATATCAATTATAGCAAGTATAAGACCAATAAATGATGTACATCCAAGAAGCGAAAGAATGAATGCCGCTATCCCAAGTCCTGAACTACCATTCTTAGGAGCCGGAGCTTTATAATTCATATTGCCATTCATATTATTATTCATATTATCCATACGCATCAACCTCTCTTTTCACAAGATTTTTATGTAAAAAAGCTCTGACGATATTTTATCATCAGAGCTTTTTTCATTGGTATGCACGTTGCATACAAATAATTATGTTTTATTCTTCAGATGTCTCTTCTTCAGCTGTATCTTCTACATCTGCCACATCTTCAGATACTAAAGTATCTTCAGCTGTATCATCTGTAAGTTCTACATCATCAACAAATTCATCGCCTTCTTCGAAGTCGAATTCTTCATCTTCGATATCTCTTGCATAATCAGAATCAAGATGAACTGTACGATATCTCTTCATACCTGTACCTGCAGGTATAAGCTTACCGATAAGAACGTTCTCCTTAAGTCCGATAAGCGGATCAATCTTACCCTTGATAGCTGCATCTGTAAGAACTCTTGTTGTCTCCTGGAAGGAAGCAGCTGAAAGGAATGAGTTAGTAGCAAGTGAAGCCTTTGTAATACCCAGAAGTATACGATTTGCAACTACCGGACGAAGACCCTCTGCCTCGTTAATCTCATTAACCTCTTCTATATCAAGTACGTCTGCAAGTGTTCCCGGAAGATATTCTGAATCTCCGGCATCCTCGATACGTGTCTTCTTAAGCATCTGACGAACAATAATCTCGATATGCTTATCGTTAATCTCAACACCCTGAGAACGGTAAACCTTCTGAACCTCACGAAGCATGTAATTCTGAACTGCAGATACACCCTTAATCTTAAGGATATCATGAGGATTTACAGAACCTTCTGTAAGCTCATCACCGGCTGCAATCTCTTCACCGTCCTGAACCTTAATACGTGATCCGTAAGGAATAAGATATGCCTTAGTCTCTCCTGTCTCAGCATTTGAAACAACTACTTCTCTCTTCTTCTTTGTATCTCTGATCTCAACTTTACCGGCAAAGTCAGAAATAATTGCAAGTCCCTTAGGCTTACGAGCTTCGAAAATCTCCTCTACTCTAGGAAGACCCTGTGTGATATCACCACCGGCAACACCACCTGAGTGGAAGGTTCTCATCGTAAGCTGTGTACCAGGCTCACCGATTGACTGAGCAGCTATGATACCAACTGCCTCACCAACCTGTACAGGCTGTCCTGTTGCAAGGTTAGCACCATAACACTTAGCACATATACCAAGGTGGCACTTACATGAAAGTATAGATCTGATCTTGAGCTTAGCATTACGTCTTGGTGCTCCGGTTTCAGGATCAGTAAATGGTATACGTTCTGCAAGATCTGAAAGATCTTCAGGATCATGTCCCGGAATATTCTCAAGACCCTCCTTCATGATTCTCTCTGCTCTTGCAGGAGTGATCATATGGTTGATTTTAACAATCCTCTCACCCTTAGCATTGTAAATGCTCTCTGCTGTATAACGACCGGTAATTCTTTCCTGGAAGCTCTCTGTAAGTTCATCACCATCCATGAAAGCCTTAACATAGATACCCGGCTTAACGTCCGGTGTCTCTGCTGAACAATCAGTTTCTCTGATAATAAGATCCTGTGATACATCAACAAGACGTCTTGTCAGATAACCTGAATCGGCTGTACGAAGAGCTGTATCAGAAAGTCCCTTACGAGCACCGTGGGCTGACATGAAGTACTCCAGTACGTCAAGACCCTCACGGAAGTTAGACTTGATAGGAAGCTCGATAGTATTACCTGTTGTATCAGCCATAAGTCCACGCATACCTGCCAGCTGTTTGATCTGCTGATCAGAACCACGGGCACCGGAATCGGCCATCATGTAAATGTTATTGTATTTGTCCAGTCCATCAAGCAGGGCCTTTGTAAGACTGTCATCCGCAATCTGCCACTGTTTAATAACTGTTCTCTTTCTCTCTTCCTCTGTAAGGAATCCGATATCATAGTAATGATTGATCTCATCAACCTTAGCCTGAGCACTATTCAGAAGTTCCTTCTTATCGCCAGGTACTGTCATATCTGCGATTGAAACAGATATTCCACTAAGAGTTGAATACTTATATCCAAGAGCCTTAATATCATCAAGAACCTCTGCAGTCTTTGTAGCTCCATGGATATTGATACATTTATTAAGTATCTTCTTCAGATCACCCTTCTTAACAAGCTTGTTAACTTCAGGCTCAATAACCTTCTTTGGATCATCTCTATCAACAAATCCAAGATCCTGAGGGATCATCTCATTGAAGATAAGCTTTCCAAGTGTTGTAGCAACAAAACCTGAAACTTCCTTACCACTGTTAGTTACAGCAGTTCTCTTAATATAAATCTTCTGCTGAAGAGTGATTTCCTTATTTTCAAATGCAAGCAGCGCACGATTCAGATCAAGGAATTTACGTCCAAGCAAATCCTCCGGAGTAGAAACAATATTCTTGAAGAATGTGATATCACCCTTCTTTGACTGCTTCTTTATAACTGTAACTCTGATCTTATCGTAAGCACCTATCTTACCGGACTCAGCATCCTTCTTGATAGCCTTAAGGTTCTTCTCTTCATCTTCCTTAAGGTACTCTTTCTTAATCTCATCTTCTGTATATTCTACTTCTTTAAACTTATCCATTGTCAGATAGTAGATACCAAGAACCATATCCTGTGAAGGAACGGAAACAACACCACCATCTGAAGGCTTAAGCAGGTTATTAGGTGAAAGAAGAAGGAATCTACACTCAGCCTGAGCTTCAACAGAAAGAGGTAAATGTACCGCCATCTGGTCTCCATCGAAGTCGGCATTAAATGCCATACATACCAGCGGATGAAGCTTGATAGCCTTACCTTCTACAAGAATTGGCTCAAATGCCTGAATACCAAGTCTGTGAAGTGTAGGAGCACGGTTCAGCATAACAGGATGCTCTTTGATAACATCCTCAAGGATATCCCATACACCGTTCTCAAGTCTTTCAACTTTCTTCTTAGCTGCCTTAATGTTGTCTGCCTTACCTCTGGCAACAAGCTCTTTCATAACAAATGGTTTGAAAAGCTCGATAGCCATTTCCTTAGGAAGACCACACTGATAAATCTTAAGTTCAGGTCCTACTACGATAACTGAACGTCCTGAGTAGTCAACGCGCTTACCAAGGAGGTTCTGACGGAATCTACCCTGCTTACCCTTAAGCATCTCAGAAAGAGATTTAAGTGCACGAGATCCCGGACCTGTAACAGCACGTCCGTGACGTCCATTATCAATAAGTGAATCGACTGCTTCCTGAAGCATTCTCTTCTCGTTACGAACGATGATGTCAGGAGCAGAAATCTCAAGAAGTCTCTTAAGACGATTATTTCTGTTAATAATCCTTCTATAAAGATCATTAAGATCTGATGTAGCAAATCTACCACCATCAAGCTGTACCATAGGACGAAGATCCGGTGGAATTACAGGGATTACATCAAGGATCATCCATTCAGGCTTGTTACCTGAGTTTCTGAAGGCTTCTACAACATCCAGCTTCTTGATGATCTTAGTCTTCTTCTGACCTGTTGCAGTCTCAAGCTCTTCACGAAGCTCAGTAGCTTCCTTCTCAAGATCTACCTTTTTAAGAAGCTCTTTAATAGCCTCAGCACCCATACCAACTTCAAAGCCGTCGCTTCCATACTGGCTGAGCTTTGTTCTGTAATCCTGCTCTGAAAGAATATCCTTCTCATGAAGGTCTGAAACTCCCGGATCAGTTACGATATAAGCCGAGAAGTAAAGTACTCTTTCAAGTTCACGTGGTGAAAGGTCAAGAAGAAGTCCCATACGACTTGGGATACCCTTGAAGTACCAGATATGTGATACCGGACATCCAAGTTCAATATGTCCCATACGTTCACGACGAACGCTTGACTTTGTTACTTCAACACCACATCTGTCACAGACAATACCCTTAAAACGTATCTTCTTGTACTTTCCACAGTGACATTCCCAGTCCTTTGTAGGTCCGAAAATCTTCTCACAGAAAAGTCCATCACGTTCAGGTTTCCATGTTCTATAGTTAATTGTCTCCGGCTTTGTTACCTCACCGAATGACCATTCTCTGATTTTTTCAGGAGATGCAAGACCAATCTTGATAGCATCAAAGTATATAGGCTGTTCCTGCTCTGTATCTGTATTAATTGCCATTTTGTCTTTCCTCCCTTAATTATTCATCTGACTCATCATAAGAATCAAAGCCGTCATCTGCTTCGCCGTAGAAACTGTCAGGATTGCTAACGAATTCACCTTCTGAATCAACTTCGTTATATCCGCTATCTGCAAGATCGCCTTCATAACGAACATCTTCACCTTCCAGCATAGCTCTTGTCTGTCTGTCGTATTCGCCGGACTCTCCAAGTTCTACTTCCTCTCCATCTTCCTTGAGGACTCTTACATCCAGACCAAGTGACTGGAATTCCTTAAGAAGTACCTTGAAGGATTCCGGTGTACCAGGATCAGGGATATTCTCACCCTTAATGATAGCTTCGTAAGTCTTAACACGTCCTACAACATCATCGGACTTAACAGTAAGGATCTCCTGAAGTGTTGATGAAGCACCATATGCCTCAAGAGCCCAAACCTCCATCTCTCCGAATCTCTGTCCACCGAATTGAGCCTTACCACCAAGTGGCTGCTGAGTTACAAGTGAGTAAGGACCGGTTGAACGAGCATGAATCTTATCATCAACAAGGTGGTGCAGCTTGAGGTAATGCATGAATCCGATAGAAACCGGTGCAGGAATTGCTTCTCCTGTACGTCCATCACGGAGCTGTACCTTTCCTGTCTTATCTATAGGAACACCCTTCCACTCTTCACGGTGGTCACGGTTATCATACAGATATTTCATTACGCTTTCATCAACGTAATCCTTGTATTTAGCCTCGAACTCTTCCCATTCGGTATTTACATAGTCGTTGGCCATCTCTAATTCTTTTGTAATATCCTCTTCCTTTGCTCCATCGAAGATAGGTGTAGATACCTTGAAACCAAGAACCTCAGAAGCAAGTCCAAGGTGAAGCTCAAGTACCTGTCCTATGTTCATACGTGAAGGAACACCGAGAGGGTTAAGTACGATATCAAGAGGACGACCATTTGGAAGGAATGGCATATCTTCTGCAGGGAGTACTCTTGAAACGACACCCTTGTTACCATGACGTCCGGCCATCTTATCTCCGACTGATATCTTTCTCTTCTGAGCAATATATACACGAACTGACTTTGTAACTCCAGGTGGAAGTTCATCGCCGTTCTCTCTTGTAAATATCTTAATATCCATTACAACACCGTAAGCACCATGAGGAACTCTCAGTGATGTATCTCTTACTTCTCTTGCCTTCTCACCGAAGATAGCTCTAAGAAGCTTCTCCTCAGCAGTAAGCTCTGTCTCACCCTTAGGTGTAACCTTACCTACAAGGATATCACCGGCACGAACCTCAGCACCGATACGGATAATACCGTTCTCATCCAGGTTCTTAAGTGCATCCTGTGAAAGACCGGCAAGGTCTCTTGTAATCTCTTCAGGTCCCAGCTTTGTATCTCTGGCATCTGATTCATACTCTTCTATATGTACTGATGTGTAAACATCATCTTTAACAAGTCTTTCTGAAAGAAGTACAGCATCCTCGTAGTTATAACCTTCCCAGGTCATGAATCCGATAAGAGGGTTCTTACCAAGAGCAAGCTCACCACCTGCTGTTGAAGCACCATCTGCGATTACTTCTCCCGCCTTAACTCTGTCTCCCTTGAACACGATAGGTCTCTGATTCATGCAGTTACCCTGGTTACTTCTGGAGAACTTAATTACATTGTACTCATCTACTAAATTATCATCTGTACGAACGATAATCTTCTCACTGGATGAAAGTTCAACTACACCATCATGCTTAGCAACGATTGTTACTCCTGAGTCGATAGCTGCCTTTGCTTCCATACCTGTACCAACAACCGGTGCATCCGTCTTAAGAAGAGGCACTGCCTGACGCTGCATGTTGGATCCCATCAGCGCACGGTTAGCATCGTCGTTCTGAAGGAAAGGTACCATTGATGTAGCAACTGAGAATACCATTCTAGGAGACACGTCCATGAAATCGATTGTACTCTTAGGGAATACAGATGTCTCTTCACGACGACGTCCGGCTACATTCTTATTAATGAAATGATTTCCTTCATCAAGTGGTTCTGAAGCCTGAGCTACGATGTACTGATCTTCTTCATCAGCTGTCATATAAACAACTTCATCTGTTACTACAGGATTTTCCGGATCAGTCTTGTCTACTCTTCTGTATGGCGCCTCAATAAAGCCGTACTGATTAATTCTTGCAAATGTAGCAAGTGAGTTGATAAGTCCGATGTTAGGACCTTCAGGTGTCTCGATAGGACACATACGGCCATAGTGTGTATAGTGAACGTCTCGAACCTCGAATCCAGCTCTGTCTCTAGAAAGACCGCCAGGACCAAGAGCTGAAAGACGTCTCTTGTGAGTCAGCTCACCAAGAGGGTTGTTCTGATCCATGAACTGAGAAAGCTGTGATGAACCAAAGAACTCCTTAACAGCTGCC
>JAILMQ010000130.1 GCA_024692605.1 Eubacterium sp. | reverse complement strand
GGTGCAAAATGTGGTAAAAAGCTGGAGCGAATTGCTGAAATAAAGAATGGCAAGGCAAAAAGCTATACCGTAAAGAAGCTTAAAAAAGGAACATACTATAAGTACATGCTCCTGGCATACAAGACTACAAGCAAGGGTGATAAGGTTATACTTGTTTCCAAGACTGTTCACGTTGCAACAAATGGAGGCAAGATAGGAAATCCTACATCCATTAAGCTTAAGAAGAGTAAGCTCAACCTAAAAAAGGGAAAGAAAGCTACTATAAAAGCAAGCTATAAGAAAAAGAAAAAGGTTAAAACACATATCGGACCGTTCCGATATGAAAGTGAAAATCCTAAGGTTGCAACAGTTACTAAGAAAGGCAAAGTCAAAGCAGTCGGAAAAGGAAAGACCAATATCCTTGTCTTTACCCAGAATGGAATATGTAAGAAAGTTAAAGTAACTGTAAAATAAAATTTTTCATTTCCATGCAACAGATAGGGGGATTTGTTGCACTATATAATTAAACAGCATATCCGGTTATGATATCAATGTGTTGAATAATGATTAGGTGGAGGATTATAATAATGAGAAAAGGAAAGATTTTAATAGCGTCACTTATATTGGGACTTACTCTTACAGCCTGTGGAAGTTCAGGTACTTCCAAGTCTGCAGACAATACAATTAATTACTCACAGAGTGAATCAGCCCAGTATAAAGGAGCCGGTGTTTCGGATAACTATGATACAGCAGCGGTTGAGTCTGAGGCTTCTTATGATGAGGCGGCTTATGACGAGGCGGCTCCTGAAGAGATGGATGCTGAAGCATCGGGATCAAATGTTACTGACAAGGAAAACAGTACCAATAAGCTGGATATGGAGAAGCTGATTTATAGATGCAGTATTTCTCTTGAGACAGAGGAATTTGAAAATACTGTAAGTTCTTTCCAGCAGATAATCTCGAAGTATAATGGATTTGTTGAAGTTGAAAATACATCGAGAAACGGAAGCAATATGGGATTTTATACTGCAACTGTAAGAGTTCCTTCAGATCAGTATAAGTCTTTTGTAAATGATGCAGGTTCAATAGGGACTCTTAAAAACAAGTCCCAGAATGTAACCAATGTAAGTCAGGAATATTCAGATCTTTCCGTTGAAATGGAAGTTCTTGAGGCTCAGCGCGATGATTACATGGAAATGCTTAAGGAAGCCAAGTCTCTGGAAGATATGGATAATGTAATCCTGATAAGTGATAAGATTGCATCTGTAAATACTCAGATCAATCAAATAAAAACCAGACTTAATTCTATCGATAATGATGTTGCATATAGTTATATCGACATCAATATTCAGGAAGTAAGACAGGTTGTTGAATATACTGAGGATACCTTTGGAACCAGATTTATGAAGGAAGTTAAGCAGGGCTGGTATGATTTTGCATATGGACTGCAGAACTTTGTAATATGGTTTGTTGCAAACATCTGGGGTATACTGATATTTGTTGGAATCATTTTCCTTATCATCTTCATCGTTAAAAAGATCGTCAAGAAGACCTTGAAGAAGGCAGAGGAAAGAAAACAGCAGAGAATGGGACAGATGCAGGGGCAGCCACAGATGCAGCCACAGCCACAGAAGCCGTCACCATATCAGCAGGCTCCAATAAATCAGACTCAGAATAACAAAAAAAGTAAGCAGGCACCGGATAAGGAAACAGATAAATGATTAAGAATATTGTAGCAGTTGTTTTTGTAATAGTATTACTAGTAGAGCTTTACTTTTGCTCGGCGGGAAGCAATCACAGGAAAAAGAAAAAACTTAAGGGCTGGAATCCAACCACAGGAAAGATAAAAAAAATAGAAAAGATTCAGGATGAATTCTCCCGAAAAACCGTGGTTGAACTTACAATAAAGACAGACAAAGGAAATACAGTCTACTCTAAACAAAGCCCCATGTTTTGTATATACGAAAAGGGCGAGGAAGTCGAGCTTATAGAAAAGGACGGCGTTCATAGATTTATCGGGAATGACAGAGTACATCAAAGAGGCGTGAAGGAAACCCTTGTGGGAACCATACCAATGCTAGTCCTTCTTGCGCTGGCTGCATTACTCAGTTATTTCGCACATATCTGGTCATAGGCCGGGGTGTCAGGGGGTCCCAAGTTATACTTTTGAAAAGGAGAAGGAAAATGGAGAAGAACGAGGTTACATCTGCAAAGAGAGCTGTCAGTATCTCGAAGAAGAATGCAAAAAAAGCAGCAAAGAAAGAAAAGAAAGCTGCAAAAAAGCAGGAGAAGAAAGATAGAAAGGATATCCGTTCGGCATATACAAAAGCTCTTAGAAGCGGAAATACGGATACAATGCTGGCATTCTTTGCAATCTTTCTTGTGCTTATTCCAATAATCGCACAGGAAGTCATGGACTTTATTGACAGTAAGAAGAAAAGCTGATTCTCCTTTAAGCCGGTGTATAGAACACCATTGAAAAATACATATAGATATGATAAATTAGAGAGTGGCCGTGCTGTTGGCCACTCTCTTTAGATTGTTACAGAGTCTGAAGAAATAAAGAAGGGAAAATGATAAAATGACAAAGAATTTTGATGACTTGATCAAAAAGCTTTCAGAGGTTGAAAAGAAGAAAGTTGCAGTTGCTGTAGCACAGGATGATGAGGTGCTTATGGCAGTCAAGGCTGCGAAGGAAAGACAGATTGCAGATTCAATTCTCGTGGGAGATGAGGATCTCATTAAACCGATTGCTGAGAAAATCGGAATGAATATCAGCGATTATGAAATCGTTGATGTGAAGGACAACATTGAAGCTGCCCGTACTGCAGTAAAGCTTGTTCATGATGGTAAGGCTGATATGTATATGAAGGGACTTATCGATACAAAGGATTTCCTGAGAAGTGTTCTTGATAAGGAAGTAGGACTTCGTACAGGCCGTCCACTTTCACATGTTTGTGTATTTGAGATAGAGGGAGTAGATCACCTGCTTTTCCTTACAGACGTTGCATTTGTTCCATACCCTACACTTGAGGACAAGGCAAATATTATCCGTAATACTGTTGAAATCTGTGAGGCTTGCGGAGTTGAAAATCCTAAGGTTGCTCCTCTTGCAGCAGTTGAGGTTGTTAATCCTAAGATGCCTGAAACAGTTGAGGCAGATGAACTTAAGAACATGAATGAAAGAGGAGAGATTGAGAGATGTATAGTTGATGGTCCTCTTTCCATGGATCTGGCAACATGCCCTGAGGCAGCAAGACATAAGGGTGCAACAGGAAGAAAGATTGTTGGTGATGCTGATGTACTTCTTTTCCCGGATATTCATGCAGGAAATATTCTGTACAAGGGACTGGTACATTTTTCAAAGTCTATAAATGGAAATCTTATTACAGGTACAGCTGCACCGGTTATTCTTACTTCACGTTCAGATAGTTTTGAGGTAAAGGTTAATTCACTTGCACTTGGAGCGCTGGTTGCAGATTCACTTAAAAAGAATAGATAAAGTAACCCACTGGGGTCAGACCCCCTTGGGTTGATGAATCAACCCAGAGGGGTCTGACCCCAATGGGTTATTGAAGGAGAATAGATTATGATTAAATCACTTATTATTAATCCGGGTTCAACATCTACAAAGCTTGGTGTATTTGAAGATGAGAATCTGATTTTCGAGGAAACTCTCCGTCATACTACAGAAGAGATTTCCAGGTTTGAGAAGATAGTAGATCAGGTTGATTTTCGTAAAGAAATGATACTGAACTTCCTTAAGGATAAAGATGTAGATATCAATTCATTTGATGTAATAGTAGGAAGGGGAGGACTTCTTAAGCCTATTCCAAGTGGAACCTACAGTGTTACAGATAATCTTATCCGGGATTTAAGGAATGCCGTTGGTGGTGAACATGCTTCAAACCTTGGAGGAATCCTTGCAAAGGGCATCGCAGATGAAATTGGTGTACCTTCATATATCGTAGATCCTGTAGTTGTAGATGAGCTGGATGATGTTGCGAGAGTTTCAGGTGTACCTGAACTTCCAAGAACATCTGTATTCCATGCTCTTAACCAGAAGGCAGTTGCCAAGAGATATGCAAAGGAAGCTGGAAAAAAATATGAGGACCTGAACCTGATAGTTGTTCATATGGGCGGCGGAGTTTCAGTTGGTGCTCATACCGGCGGAAGAATTGTTGATGTGTTTAATGCACTTTCCGGTGAAGGTGCATTTTCCCCTGAAAGAGCAGGCGGTGTTCCACCTGCAGCACTTGTGGAAATGTGTTTCTCAGGCAAGTATACTAAGGATGAAGTAAAGAAGAAGCTTATCGGTAATGGTGGTTTCAATGCTCTTCTTGGCACAAATAATGCCCAGGAGGTTTATAAGAGAAGCCTTACAGAGGAAAAGGCTAAGCTCGTTTTTGATGCATTTGTATATCAGGTTTCAAAGGATATTGGAGCTCAGGCTGCAGTACTTAAGGGTAAGGTTGATCAGATAATCCTTACAGGTGGAATCGCTCATGGCGGGCAGGTAACAAATGATATAAAAGAAAGAGTGAGCTTCATCGCTCCTGTTACTGTATATCCCGGCGAGGATGAGCTTCTTGCCCTTGCTCAGGGCGCACTTCGCGTTATGAATGGTGAGGAAGAAGCAAAACAGTATTCTTAAAGATTTGGAGAAATTATGTTATATAATATTCTTAGTAGCAAGGTATCAGACAATTTTATAGTTCTTATTGCATCCGTTATCTCCTTTGCTGCGACCTATGGTCTTCTGGCTTTTCCCTTTTCTTTTCTTCCGAGAGACGGAGGAAAGTATGTTACAAATTCTGAGGGAAAAAAGGTTGCCATTAACGCAAGCTCAAGTGGAAAGGTAACCGGTGCCGGACTTGTTTTTATAAGTATATATTTTATCAGTTCACTCCTGTTTTTGCCTATTTCAAAAGAGTTTATTTTATATACTGTATTTGGAATATTCATGATGCTGACAGGCTATATGGATGATGTATCAAAAAGTCCATGGGGTGAACTTGTAAAGGGACTTCTGGATCTGGTTGTTGCGATTTTAGCGGCTGTTACATTTCTTATATTCAATGGTTCGGAAGTTTACTTTTTTGGACATAAATATCATATGCCGGTGGTGGTATATGGAGTCCTTGCAGTTGCAATGATATGGGCATCAATAAATGTAACTAACTGTACCGACGGTATCGATGGTCTGTGTGGCTCACTTTCGGTTGTTGAATTGATTGCTCTTGCAATTCTTTTCAATAAGCATCTTGGAAAATATGCCGGCCTCAGCATGATACTTGCCTTTACGCTGGTAGCGTATCTTGCCTATAACTGGAATCCAAGTACAGTACTAATGGGTGATGCCGGTTCAAGAACTATCGGATATACTATGGCTCTGTTATGTATGTTGTCAAAGCATCCGTTTGCATTTTTACTGCTTTCACTGGTGTTTATCTTCGATGGAGGCCTTGGTCTTCTGAAGCTTGCAGTGATGCGAATTACTAAAAAACCATTTCTTCAGAAGTGGATGTTTCCGGTTCATGATGAGCTGAGAAAGAAAAGAAAAATAAAAATTCCGGTAATTGTAATATTTTTCGTTTTATTAGAGATAATTTTTGTTATAATAACAGGTGTAATAATTCATGTGTTCGGAGGGTAAGGATATATGAATGAACTTACCGTTGGAGGGTTCACCTTTGGTGATGGTACACCAAGAATATGTGTTCCTTTGATTGGAAGAACTGAAGAAGAGATTTTGAAACACGCCGATCTGATCCGTAAAGAAATAGATCGTCTTGATGGCGTGTATTCAGATACGCCTGAACTTAAGGTTGCGGTAATCGAATGGCGCGCTGACTATTTCGATAACCTTGCGGATCTTGAGAATCTTCAGATGCTGTTAAATAATCTGAGAATGATCTTTTCGGACCGGCTCCTTCTGTTCACTTTCAGAAGTGAGGAGCAGGGCGGTGAGCTGAGACATGACAGAGTCGGCAGTAATCTGGAACCTATTATGAAAACAGTTATTACTTCCGGTGCAATCGATCTTCTTGATGTAGAAGTTACATATGGCAATTATAAGATCGTTAGAGCTACCACCAGAGCGCATGAAGCCGGAATAAAGGTAGTTATGTCTTATCATGACTTTAATAAGACACCACATGACAGTGAGTTAGAAGATAAGCTTCGGGATATGGAGATTCTTGGAGGCGATATTCTGAAGATTGCTGTTATGCCAAAGAATGAATTTGATGTACGAAGGGTTATGGAGCTTAATCGCAGAATGGTGGATGAAAGCTTTAAGCCTATTGTGTTAATATCCATGGGAGATATTGGAATGGCATCCAGATTCAAGTGTCGGGAAACCGGAGCCTGTCTTACATTTGGTATGATGGGAGAAGAAAGTGCCACCGGCCAGATAGAAGCATCCGACCTGATGGCACTGTTAAAAAATCAGATTTAGTTTTGTTCTTCGCCTGGAAGTGGGTAATTAAGCTTCCAGGTTTTTCTTATGGCATCTGTGAATGAATAAAGTGCCATGATATCTGTGTATTTATTTTCCGGCGTCTCAGGACGACCAACAATTATTGCCTGTCTTGCAGCCATAAACTGATATTCATATCCATTTTTATCTTTATCTTTTATATTGAATTCCTGAGTCTGTTCACCGGTAGGACCAAAGATCTTCAGGTTAGTAGGACAATTAACGTTATCAATCTCAAGACGTCCTGCAGTTCCGTAAACAATTCCTCTGTTATCCAGTTTAGAAACTATTGAAGAAGTGATGGTTGCAAACTTGCCTTTAGGGA
The DNA here is from genome assembly GCA_024692605.1 of Eubacterium sp. Taxonomy (GTDB): domain Bacteria; phylum Bacillota; class Clostridia; order Lachnospirales; family Lachnospiraceae; genus Eubacterium_Q. The sequence continues at coordinate 43,959 of JAILMQ010000130.1, read as the reverse complement.
AACCAAGCTGAAGAGTTGACATTGCATCAACTCCGGTTTTGAGTCTGGCAAAGCTTGAAGCCACAGCACTTGGAGCTCCACCGAACATCATAAAGGCCAGTGTTAATGGATATACTCCAACATCCAGCAGAGCACCGCCTGCAGTTTCCATGCTGGTAACTCGTTCTCTATCCTTCAGGTCATATCCGAGACTTGCAACAAAGGTTCTTGATTCACCAATAAGTCCCGAACTAACGATATCATTTATTAACTTAGTAAGTGGAAGATATCTGAGCCACATAGCCTCGCCACAGAAAACATTCTTTTCCTTTGCAAGCTGAAGAACTTCACCTGCAGTTTTTGCGTTGTATGAAAATGGCTTTTCAACCAGAACCGGCTTTCCGGCATTAATACATTTTTTTGCAAGCTCAGCATGTGTGGAGTGAACTGTTCCTACATAAACAAGTTCAACCTCAGGATCGTTTATAAGCTCATCGTATGAACCGTAACGAACATCTACGTTATGCTCCTCACCAAACTTATCTGCCTTTTCTTTATCTCTGGCGGCTACTGCATAGGGTGTAAAACCATCCAGTTCATTAAGTGTATCTGCTATGATACCTGAGATAACTCCGGCACCTAAAATTCCGACTTTAAACTGTATCATTGTATATCTCCTTTGAAGAAAAATTGTTGCTTTAAAGGTTTTGTTTTGCAGTCTTTTATTATAAATTACTTTTATAGAATTGTAAAGAAGTCGAAATAATGCTAAACTGTTATGACGTGGTTTATGAAAATAAAAGTTGTACTGGTAAGAGGTTTATATTTTGAAGACGATTAAGACTATATTTTCACAGATTCAGGATTTTATGGTGGCATCTGTTATAACACCTGTTTTTATGATTCTGGAAGTTATATTTGAAGTTATTATTCCCGTCGTAATGGGAAAAATAATTGATATATCTGATGGTGAGGTTATTGATATTAAACATATCATGACCTATGGAGGCATAATGGTCCTTCTTGCTCTTGGAGCACTTTTTGCCGGAATCATGGGTGGAAAGTATGGAGCTATGGCCTCCGCAGGACTTGCAAAGAATCTGAGAAGCAGGATGTATAGAAATATCCAAAGCTTTTCTTTTTCTAATATTGATAAGTTTTCATCTGCCAGCCTTGTCACACGTATGACAACGGATGTAACAAACATTCAGAATGCATTTCAGATGATCCTCAGAATGCTGGCAAGAGCTCCGATGAATCTAATAATCGCAATGGTTGCTGCATTCATGATCAGCCCTAAGGTTGCCATGGTTTATCTGTATGCGGTTATATTCCTGTCTATAGTGGGTGGGATACTTATTTCCCGTGTAACCAAATACTTTACCCAGGCTTTCCCAAAGTATGATGAAATGAACGAAAGCGTTCAGGAAAATGTTACTTCCATCAGAGTTGTAAAGGGCTTTGTTCGTGAAGATTATGAAATAAAAAGATTTAGTAAAGCCAGCGGCATGATATATAAGCTTTTTGTAAAGGCCGAGGGCCTGATGGCGCTTGCTATGCCACTTATGCAGTCCACAATTTACTTCTGTATTCTCATGGTAAGCTGGACCAGTGCCAAGCTTATTGTTACTTCAGGTGCTGAGACAGGACTGACAACAGGAGATCTTTCAACACTTCTTGCTTATTGTATGCAGATTCTTATGGGACTTATGATGCTTTCTGTTGTTATAGTTATGATAACTATATCCTCCGCCAGTGGTAAGCGTGTGGCTGAAGTGCTTAATGAAACCAGTGATCTTACCAATCCTGAAAATCCGGATTACGAGATTAAAGACGGAAGTATTGATTTTGAAAATGTGACTTTTAGATATAATGAAAATGCAGAGAATCCTGTTCTTGATAATATTAATATTCATATTGATTCCGGCCAGTCCATCGGAATCATAGGACCCACAGGTAGTTCCAAGACCAGCTTTGTTAATCTTATAAGCAGACTTTATGATGTTCAGTCAGGAACGGTATATGTGGGAGGAAAGGATGTCAGAACTTATGATCTGGATACTCTCAGAGATAATGTTGCTGTAGTTCTTCAGAAAAATGTGCTCTTTTCAGGAACTATTCTTGATAATCTTCGCTGGGGAAAGAAGGATGCAACCCTGGAGGAATGCATGGAGGCCTGTAAGCTGGCCTGTGCAGATGAATTCATTGAAGGCTTCCCGGATAAGTATGAAACAAAGATAGAACAGGGAGGTTCAAATGTGTCCGGTGGACAAAAGCAGAGACTTTGTATCGCCAGAGCACTTCTTAAGAAACCAAAGGTTCTTATACTGGATGATTCCACAAGTGCAGTTGATACTGCAACCGATGCAAGAATCCGAGAGGCTTTCAGACAGTATATTCCTGAAACAACAAAGATTATTATTGCACAGAGAGTATCAAGTGTTATGGATTCGGATAAGATTATAGTGATCAATGAAGGGAAAATAGATGGTTTTGGAAGTCACGTGGAACTTCTGGCAGAAAATGAAATATACAGAGATATCTATGAATCCCAGCAGGGCGGTTCTAAGGATTTTGATGATTAGCATATAGAAGGAGAATAATATGGCAGGTCCAAGAAGAACTCCACGTGGGATGAAACCTTCGGTGGAAAATCCCGGACAAATATTTAATCGGTTGATGAACTATGTATTCAAGTATTATGGATTTCAGATGATACTTGTTTTTGTGCTTATCCTTGTTGGCGTGCTTGCAAACCTCCAGGGAACCATGTTCATGAAAACTCTTATAGATGAATACATTAATCCAATGCTTAAGTCAGGAAGCAGGGATTTTGGTCCGTTGCTTCGCGCAATATTAAAAACAGCCGCATTTTATGGTGTAGGTGTTATTTCGACCTATGCTTATAATAGGATAATGGTTAGTGTATCCCAGGGAACATTAAGAAGGATAAGAGACAGTCTTTTTGATCATATGCAGACACTCCCAATAAAGTATTTTGATACACATACCCACGGCGATATCATGTCTGTTTACACAAATGATGTTGATACACTCCGTCAGATGGTCAGTCAGAGTATTCCGCAGCTTTATTCCAGTGCCCTTACTCTGATAGGTGTGGTTATCTGCATGATCATAAGAAATGTACCCCTTACTATTGTTTCCTTCCTGATGGTAGGTCTGATGTTAAATATAACCATGCGACTTTCAAAGAAGAGCGGAACATATTTCCTGGCTCAGCAGAAATCTCTGGGTAAAGAAAATGGTTATATCGAAGAAATGATAACAGGCCAGAAGGTTGTCAAGGTATTCAGCCATGAAAAGGAGAGTATCGAAGAGTTTGATAAGCTGAACGAAGAACTTTATGAAAGTGCTTATAATGCAAATAAATATGCAAATATACTTATGCCATCCATGGCACAGATAGGAAACTTAAGCTATGTTATATGTGTAGTAATAGGCGCATTTCTTGTGCTGACTCAGTTTGGAGTAAAGGGAGCAACCTTTGGAGGACTTGCCCCTCTTACAGTAGGAGGACTTGTTTCATTCCTTACATTTAATAAAAGTTTTAACATGCCAATAAATCAGGTTTCCATGCAGTTCAACTCCATTATTATGGCTCTTGCGGGTGCAGACAGAGTGTTTAAGCTGATGGATGAGAAGTCAGAAGATGACGAAGGCTATGTTACTCTTGTAAATGCAAAGGAAAATCCTGATGGAAGTCTTTCGGAGACAACTGAGAGAACGGGAATCTGGGCTTGGAAGCATCAGCACCAGGCGGACGGATCTGTGGATTATAAGAGACTCCAGGGAGCCATATTCATGGATGATGTTGATTTTGGATATACAGAGGAAAAGATGGTTCTTCATAATGTTTCTCTGGACGCGAAGCCCGGCCAGAAGATAGCTTTTGTTGGTTCAACGGGAGCGGGTAAAACCACTATTACCAATCTGATAAACAGATTCTATGATATTCAGGATGGAAAGATAAGATTTGATAACATTAATATAAATAAGATAAAGAAGGGAGATCTGAGACGTTCTCTCGGACTGGTTCTGCAGGATACACATCTTTTTACCAATACCGTAATGGAGAATATAAGATACGGAAGGCTGGATGCCACTGATGAGGAATGTATTGAAGCTGCGAAGCTTGCAAATGCAGATCACTTTATAAGACAGCTTCCGGATGGATATGATACAATGCTTACAGGAGATGGAGGTAACTTAAGTCAGGGACAGAGACAGCTTCTTGCAATTGCCCGTGCTGCAGTTGCGGATCCGCCGGCTCTTATACTTGATGAGGCTACTTCGTCTATTGATACCAGAACAGAAAGAGACGTTCAGGAGGGAATGGATAAACTGATGTCCGGAAGGACAACATTTGTCATAGCTCATAGGTTATCAACAGTTAAAAATAGTGATTGTATAATGGTTCTGGAACAGGGAAGAATCATTGAGAGGGGTACTCATGATGAACTTCTTGAACAGAAAGGAAAGTATTACCAGCTTTATACAGGGGCCAGTGCGTAAATGATTTTTGTACAGTGTAGTTAATATGAAATGGAGGGCTAGTGATATGAGGAATAAAGATAAACTTATCAGTATTATTATGGCTGTCATTATTTCAGCGGTAATGGGATTGCTTTTTGCGTTTATTGCAAGAAAGTTTGCATCGCCACAACAGCTTCAGGCTATGCCGCCGGCACCGATAATGTTTATTACCAGTGTTGTGGAATCAATAATAGTAGGCGTAATAGTTGCTCTTGTTATTCCTATGGGAAAGATGGGACATGGACTCGCAGCAAGATTCAATGCGGCTCCACCATCAGTAAAGTTTAATCTGCTTAACAGCATACCTTTTGCGGTGATCAATGCCATTATTGTAAGTGCAATATGTAGTTTTATCAGTATAGCCCAGGCGCATGCCCATATACCTGCCGGCCAGGCACCACCATTATTTATTATGTGGATCGGACAGTGGCTGAAACTGCTTCCCCTTTCAATTATTGTCAGTTATGTTCTTGCCATAATCATAGCTCCAATTGTTGTGAAGGCAGTTGGGCCGGGTGGACCTCCAAATAAATGACCATAAAAAAATCGGGACTTAGTCCCGATTTTTTTGATAGTACTTTATGTAGTACTGACCATTCCGTTACTTTCCACATATTTACATATTGCATCAAAGGTTTCCGGGCTAAGGTCATGCTCGATCTTACATGCATCCTCAGCAGCAGTTTCTTCTTTAACTCCAAGCTTAACAAAAATATCTGTTAATACCTTGTGTCTTTTATATATTTTAGAAGCTATCTCATATCCTGAATCCGTGAGAGATATCATGCCATCTTCATTAAAAGAAATATATCCATTTTCACGAAGTCTTTTTGTGGCGTAGCTTACGCTGGGCTTGGAAACATTTAACTGATTTGCTACATCAATCGAACGTACATACCCTTTTTTTTCTTTTATCATAAGTATTGCTTCCAAATAATCTTCTGCAGATTGGTGAATTACCATTGTCACTGTTTCTTACCTCCATATGATTACGTGAACTTATGTTAGCACATTTTAACCTTTAAAGCAATATATTATTTCATGCCGTGTTTACGCATGATTTCGTCGATTTGAGTTGATTTTTGCTTATAATGCGGATCCTTTTTTAAGTCGCGGTTGCAATGTCCGTTGCAGTTTGGTGCGTCGGGACAGGCGCCACAAGTGCCATGCTTGTATAGATAGCGGATGGCAAATGTAAGCAAAACGGCGAGTATTAAGATTATGATCAGGGTGCTTAAATTCATTGGAGCTCCTTCATTAGTTATGTTGTAAATTAAAAGATATTATAATATGTTTTTGATAATAAGTAAAGTGTATTTAACAACAATTAAATAACTTTTACCAATGGCTAAGGAAGGATGTAGATGAAATTTGGGTGACATAAAATTGAGAAAAAATGAATTTTTGGGCATATTATTGATATAAATGAAGAATAATTAGTACAAAATTTAATATTTTTCTTAAAAAAGCCACAAAATATTGTGGCTTTTTTATTTGAATGATGATACAATAACTCTGTCTATGTTCTGTAAACCAATTTATGGAGATTATTACATTGAACAAAAAAGTAAGAAATTGCCTTTTAATAGTTGCTTCACTTTTAATGATCGTTTTTTGTGTTGCACTTGGAAACGGCAAAGCGAATGTAGTTAATAAGAGCGAAGTTAATTCAGCTAAGGCCAGCGCTGCCAGCATGGAACCTGATACAACCAGGTACATGCAGGAGAATACTGAACTTGGTACATATGGTGATGTTCTGATGTCTACCCAGGAACCGCTATATGCTTCTGAGACTGATGCTGAACAAGTTGAGGACTTTGCAGTTGATGAGGTTGACAGCTTTATGGCCGGCATGAGTACGGAGGATAAAGTTGCACAGCTGTTTTTCATTACGCCCGATGCACTGACCGGTACAGAGGGTGTTACTATGGCGGGGGATGCAACCAAGTCAGCAATAGAAGATATTCCGGTTGGCGGAATAATATATATGGGAGATAACCTTCAGTCACATACTCAGGTTAAGGAAATGCTTTCTAACACAAATACCTATAGTATGGACAGAGTCGGTCTTCCTATGTTCATGGCAGTTGATGAAGAAGGCGGTACTGTTGCAAGAATTGCCGGAAGTGGCAGATTCGGTGTAAAAGATGTGGGAAATATGGCTGACATCGGTGCTACAGGTACAGTAGACGATGCAAGACAGGCAGGAGCAAGTATCGGAAATTATCTTTCGGATCTTGGCTTTAATATTGATTTTGCTCCGGTAGCCGATGTACTTTCTAATTCTGAGAATTCTATAGTTAAGTACAGATCCTTTGGCAGTGATCCTGAGAAGGTTTCAGAAATGTCTGTGGCAGTGGCAGATGGTCTCAAATCAGAAGGGATAGATGCAGTTTATAAGCATTTCCCCGGACATGGTGCCACAGCCGGAGATACACATGTTGGCGCTGCATTTACAAATAAAACATATGAAGAACTTGCAGCTGATGAACTGGTTCCGTTCCAGAATGCCATTGATAATGGCGCGAAATACATAATGGTAGCTCATATATCAGCTCCGAATCTGACAGGTCATGACACCCCGGCATCACTTTCAGATATTGTGGTTACTGATATACTTCGAGATAAGATGGGTTATGATGGTCTGGTTATAACAGATGCAATGCATATGGGAGCCATATCATCAAAGTATTCATCAGATGAGGCTGCTGTTATGGCAATTCAGGCAGGAGTGGATATTATTCTTATGCCGGAAGATTTTCATAAGGCATATGAAGGGGTTCTTTCTGCAGTTAATTCAGGTGAGATTTCAGAAGAGAGACTTAATGAGTCTGTAAGACGTATTCTGGAAGTCAAACTTGAAATGGAATGATTTTTAAATGATTAAGATGGGGACACTGATGTTATGCAGTGTCCCCATCTTGGGAGGAAAAATGAAAACTTTTGAGAAATCTGTGAAGCTTAACAATGTCTGTTACGATATCAGAGGTCCTGTAATGGACGAAGCCGGAAGAATGAGCGCAGCGGGAGAAAAGATCCTTAAGCTTAACATAGGAAATCCGGCTCCCTTTGGTTTTAAAGCTCCGGATGAACTGATAAAGATAATGCAGAACAATCTTGTGCTTACAGAAGGTTATTCGGATTCAAAGGGTATTGTTTCCGCAAGAGAAGCAATAGTAAAGTATGACAGATCTAAAAATATAAACGGTGTGGAAATCGAAGATGTATATACCGGAAATGGAGTCAGCGAGCTGATTACATTATCCATGCAGGGACTCCTGGACTATGGAGATGAAATCCTTGTTCCATCACCTGATTATCCACTATGGACTGCTTCGGTCACTCTTGCCGGAGGTACTGCGGTTCATTATATATGTGACGAAAGAGCCGGATGGTATCCGGACATTAAAGATATAGAAAGAAAGATAACCCCTCATACAAAGGGTATAGTTGTGATAAATCCCAATAATCCGACAGGAGCACTCTATCCTGTGGATATTCTCCGGAAGATAGTTGACCTTGCAGAAAAGCATGGGCTTATCATATTTGCTGATGAGATTTATGACAGACTTGTTATGGACGGAAAGAAGCATACTTCCATAGCCAGCCTTACAGACGATTGCCTTTGTATTACATTTAACGGATTATCAAAATCACATCTAATTGCAGGCTACAGAGTTGGCTGGATGTCCATATCCGGCAACAAGGATAGTGCAAAAGGCTATATAGAGGGAATCAAACTCCTTTCATCCATGAGACTTTGCTCCAATGTTCCGGCACAGTCACTGATTGAACCGGCACTTGGTATGTTGGAAGAAACCGACAAGCTTGTTGAACCGGGTGGAAGAGTTTACGAACAGAGAGAATGTATAGTGAATCTCCTGAGGGATATTCCGGGGGTTTCAGTAGTAAAACCGGAAGCAGCCTTTTATTGTTTCCCGAAACTGGATGTTAAGAAGTTTAAAATACTTGATGATGAAAAGTTTGCTCTGGATGTTCTCAGGAGCAAGAAAATCCTGTTTACACATGGTGGAGGTTTCCATTGGGAAGCACCTGATCATTTCAGAATAGTTTATCTTCCGGATGAGGGAGTTCTTACTGAAGCAGCGAAAGAATTAAAAGAATTTCTTGCTGATTATCAGCAGGAGCTGTGAATAGGCATCTGATTAATTAAAGTTGCGAAGCTTACGGAAAAATGATAGACTATATACGTAAAAGTGGGCAAGTGCCCCCTATTGCCATTTGCAAAACAAAGGAAAGACATTAATTATGGTCAAAATAGTCAAAATCATGATCGGGTTAGTAGCAGCATTAATGCTGTTTTTCATCGTGTCAGATTATATTTCAGATTACAGAGCGGCTTATGATGAGGAGTATACAAGTACAACCTCCGTGGACGGTGAAGAGGTTGTAATAGAAATACCTAAAAATTCATCAGCAAAAGAAGTTGCTCAGATACTCTATGATAATGATTTAATAAAGTTTAAAAGAGCATTTGTAAAGAGACTTCAGAATTCCGAATACAGAGGCAAGATGCAGGCCGGAACATTTACTCTCCATAAGGGAATGAACACCCTGGAAATGATGGAGATAATGGCCAAGGAGGACGAAGGCTCCAAGGTTGTAAAGCAGCTTGTTATTCCTGAAGGATTTACGATAGATATGATAGGTGCCAAATGTGAAGAAGAGGGCATCTGTAAGAAAAGTGAATTTGTAAATGCCGTTAAGTCCATAACTACATCGGACTTTGAATATTTGGAGGATGTGCCTTCGGGTGTAGACGTCAGATATAAGCTGGAAGGTTACCTCTTCCCGGCAACCTACGATATAACAAAGAATACAAAGGCAATAGACTTAGTACATATGATGCTGAATGCATTTGATTCTTACTATACTGAGGAGATGCGATCAAAAGCTCTGGAAATGGGCTACAATTCCTACCAGATATTAACAGTTGCATCAATGATCGAACGTGAGGCCAAAATTGATTCTGAAAGACCAAAGATAGCTTCTGTAATATATAACCGAATTGAGGCGGAGATGCTTCTGCAGGTTGACTCGACTACATTATATCCTCTTACAGAGGGTATGTACGATGTGGAGAATCTGAGCTTTGATGATCTGTCACTGGATTCACCATACAATACCTATGTGGTCGGAGGCCTTCCGGTAGGACCGATTTGTAACCCGGGTCTGGCTTGTATTAATGCGGCTCTGAACCCTGAAGACACCAATTATCTGTATTATCATATCTCAGATGAGGAAAAGGGCGAGCATGTGTTCACAGAAACCTTTGAGGAGCATGAGTCTACTCAGAATGGTGGAGCGGATCTGAACGGAGATGGAATTCCGGATGTTGATCCGAATACCGGAAATGGATTCGATGATAATAATGCAGCTGATGATGTGTGGAGTAATAATCCGGATCCGGACTAATTATATTTGAAAAATAAGCTTTTAATAGTTGACATATAGGAGGGACGAAAGAGAGATATGAGAAGATTTTATTTTACAGCTAAGAATCTTGGAGCTGAGCGTTTTCTTACATACACAATGGGCGAAGGAATGGATATTGATGAAGATGTTCTGGATTATTGTGAAGAGAATACAGTTCCTGAAATAATAGATATTATATATGAAGAGGATGATGATTTTGATTATATTACATATGATATCTCCGGAAGAATGACAGTGGAAGACTTTATTCAGGGAACAATGGATAAGGAGAAAGTATTTAATCTTCTTAGAAACATTTCCATGGGTATGATAAATATAAATGAATATGCGATTCCTTTATCATATATCTTACTCAATAAATCCTATATGTATATTAATCCGGATACATTAGAGATCAAATTCCTCTATCTTCCTGTTGAAGGAGAGGCATCCGTAGCAGTTGAATTCAAGAGCTTTGTAAGACAGCTTGTTTCCGGAATGAAGTTTAATCTTGATGAAGATCTTTCATATGTAGGACAGCTTCTTACTTACATAAATGGAAATGGATTTAACCTCAGAGGTCTTATAGGTCTTACTGAGGCGTTGATGCAGGATTCCAATATCTCATTTGGTTCAGATAGTGGAATATCAACTGATGATGGTGCAGAGATAGTAAATGATGTTGCTCCGGAACCGGTTGAGGAGAGCAAAGGAACCATGGACTTTATGAATGATCTTGGAGAGGCTGATGGTAAGCTTCCTGAGATTGGCGATGATGAAGATGACATAGAACTTGAGGAAGTATCTGAAACTGCTGAAGCCGAAGCGACTCCTTCAGTAGAAACAGCAGAAACTGCAGAGAAAGTTGCCGGTAAGGAAACAGAAAAAGATATTGATGAACTTACAGCCAGAATTCAGGAACTTGCCGGTAAGGATAAGATTCATGAACCTGAAAGCGTAAGTATGCAGAAGCCTGTCAGAGTCAGCAGAGCTGCTATGTTAAAGGCTGCGGCAGAGAATATTGAAGAAGAAGAGGAAGCTGCGGCTGCGGCAGAAGCTGAAGCTGCTGAAGCTGAAGCTGCTGAAAATGAAGCTGCCGAGGATAAGGCAGACGAGAAGGCAAAGAAGCAGAAGGAAAAGAAGGCAAAGGGAAAAGATAAGGACAAAGATAAAGGAAAAGACAAGGATAATGACAAAACTGATTCAGCTGAGAATGAGAAACCGGCGGAAGAAGAAAAGAAAGCCAGCGGAGTTCTCAATTCTATCAGACCGAAGAGCAATGAGATTGTTGATAATACCATCCTTGGTAATGCCGGTACTTTGAAGATAAATCCTTATCTCATCAGAGTAAATACAAAAGAAAAGGCTATTATTGATAAGCCTGTATTCAAGATAGGAAAAGCCAGCAGAGGTGTTGATTATCATGTAGGTGGTAACGGGGCAATCAGCAGACAGCATGCAATAATCCTTCATAAAGGTGATTCCTATTATATAAAGGATAACAAATCTACAAATCATACATATGTAGATCAGAAACCGGTTGAAGGGGATGAAGAAGTTCTTCTTAAGAACGATTGTACTATCACACTTGGTGATGAGGACTTTACATTTAAGATAAGTTAAACTCAGGTCAGTTCAGGGTATGAAAATGCTCTGGACTTTCCGTGGTTATTAAGAACAAGTATATTTTAATGGATTTGGGGGCAAGTAATGGATAAGAATAATATCAAACTGGAGAACAATGGTACCTTTATCACAATGCGGTATGAACTTGTACCGGGAGAACAGATTGATGATAATGTAATGGAACGTCTGAACAGTAATATTTTAGAAGGTGTTGGAAAAGTTCAGGTTACTGAAATGGATTCTAAAAAGGTGGTTTTCTCGCAGATTCCTGTATCTGTTGATTTAGGAAGCTATTTCAAGAAGACCCTTACTAAGCCTGAGGTGCTTACCATTCTTAAGAATCTTGTTGCCGGTTTTGACATAGGAAAGAATGGTATTCCGGTTGGATATATTGTTAAGGATTTTAAGTACATTTACATAGATGAGAACACACTCGATACTTATGAATTCGTAATTCCTATAAAGGGAAACACTACTGATGTTTCTGAAATACCGGAGTTCTTTAAGAGCTGTGTAGCAGGAATGAAATTCCATGAGAATGACAGAGATAACTATGTAGCCAAGATAATAACAAAGTTGAACTCTGACATGTTCTCTTTGAATGATTTTAATGTGATGATAAACGAAATGCTTCTTGAGGTGGGTATGAGTGAAATACCTGCAGCAGGAAATATGGGTTCGAAAGTAGATAAAGTTGGCGTACTCAGAAATAGAGCAGGACAGGTACCACCTATGCCACAGCCGGGAATGAGACAGCCTACCCCGATGCCGCAGCCGGGAATGGGACAGCCTACCCCGATGCCGCAGCCGGGAATGGGTCAGATACCCCCAAGACCACAACAGGGAATGGGACAGCCTACCCCGATGCCACAGCCGGGAATGGGTCAGATACCCCCAAGGCCAAATCAGGGAATGGCACAAGTGCCACCAATTCCACAGTCCGGTATGGCTCCGGTTCCACCGGTGCCTCCACAGGGAATGGGACAGATCCCACCTATGCCGCAACCTGTAAAAAGATTTGATCCTATGACAGGAAAACCTATTGAGGAACCACCGGCATCTCAGCCAATTCCAGTAGCTCAGCCGGTCAAGAGATTCGATCCTATGACGGGTAAGCCTATTGAAGAACCAAAGGCAGAAGAACCAGCTCCGGTAGAGGAGCCTAAGATAGAAGAGTCCAAGGCAGAATTACCAAAGACAGAGTCACCTTTGACGGGCCCGGTACCACAGCCGGTACCAGGCCCGATACCGCAGCCTGTACCAAGCTCTATACCACAGCCGGTACCAAGCTCTATACCGCAGCCGGTACAGAGTTCTATACCACAGCCGGTACCAAGCTCTATACCACAGCCGGTACCAAGCTCTATACCGCAGCCGGCACCAGGCCCGATACCAACACCAGGACCTATGCCGCAGCCTGTCAAGAGATTCGATCCTATGACGGGCAAGCCTATTGAAGAACCAAAGGCAGAAGAGCCAGCTCCGGCTCCGACAGAAGAGCCAAAGACAGAGGCTCCGGCTCCGGTAGAGGAACCAAAGGCAGAGGCTCCGGCCCCGGCAGAAGAGCCAAAGGCAGAGGCTCCGGCCCCGGCAGAAGAGCCAAAGACAGAGGCTCCGGCTTCGGAAGAAGAGCCAAAGACAGAGGAACCAGCTCCTGCAGAAGAACCGAAGGCAGAAGAACCGAAGGCTGAAGAACCAGTTCCTACAGAGGAACCTGAGAAGAAACAGGATAGTAACGTGAATCCTGGCCTTGGAGGAGTTGAAGAATTAGATGAATTAAATCTTGAAGATATAGATGATGAACTTGCTAATAGTGTTAAGAATATTGATCCGGCACCGGCACCTAGTAATAAGCCTGAGACAAAGTTCGATCCTATGACAGGTATGCCACTTAGCCGTTCAGTACAGCCTATGCAGAGTAAACCGGCACCGGGACCAGGTCCTGTACCTACACCGGCACCTCAGCCACAGCAGGTTAATATAGTAAATCCTGAGACAGCTCAGCCTCCAAAGCAGGATGTCGGCAAGCCTCATCCACACTTTGTGCGCGAAAAAACAGGTGAAAAGATATATATCGACAAGGACGAATTCAAAATAGGAAAATCAAAAGTACATGCAGATTATGCTATTGAAAACAATTCGGCTATAAGCAGAGTTCATGTAATCATTATTAAGAGAAACGGAGTTAGTTATCTCAAGGATAATGATTCAACTAACGGAACCTTTGTTGATGGTGCAAGGGTAAATCCAGGGGCAGAGGTACTTTTAAAGGCAAATATGAGGGTGAAATTCGGAAATGAAGATTTCACATTCCTCCTGAGAGACGAGGTATAATTGATGGAATATTCAGCAACTTATAATACTGATATAGGAATTAGAAAAAGCACAAACCAGGATAGTGTTGCTATAAGAATAATAGATACACCTGAAGGACAGGTTTCGTTTGTTATTGTATGTGACGGAATGGGAGGTTTGGCAAAGGGAGAACTGGCATCTAAAGAAGTCATCACCTCCTTTTGCAGATGGTTTGACGAGGAGTTTACATCTCAGGTAGTTGAAGGAACTTTCACTGCAACCAGACTGAGAGATGACTGGAATAGTATTATTCAGACAGAAAACAGACTTCTTGGCATATATGGTTCTGACAATAATATCATGTTAGGAACTACAGTATCAGCACTTCTTATGTATAAAGATGATTTCTTCATCGTTCATGTTGGAGATAGTCGTGTTTACGAACTTACTGACGAGGTTCGTATTCTTACAAAGGATCAGACTTTTGTGGCAAGAGAAGTGGCAGCTGGAAGAATGACTCCGGAGGAAGCAAAGATAGATCCTCGTCGAAGTGTACTTCTTCAGTGTGTTGGGGCATCGGCAAATGTATCTCCTGATTTCCTGAAAGGAAAGGTTCAGAGAAATGCTGTATATTTTGTATGCTCAGATGGTTTCAGACATCAGATTTCCGAAGAAGAAATAATGGAGAAGCTGGGACCAGAGGCAGCAGCATCATCAGAAGAATTAAAGTATGGATGTGTATATCTTACCGAGTTGGTTAAGAATAGAAAAGAGACAGATAATATTACTGTCGCAGCTATAAAAACTATTTAATTGGGGAAGAATGTATGTTAAAAGAAGGAACAGTCTTAGACGGAAAATATGAAATTCTTAAACAGATAGGCGAAGGTGGTATGTCCATCGTTTATTTGGCTCGTAATAACAGAATGAATATGCAGCTTGCTGTTAAGGAGATTAAGAACGATGGTTCTAAAAGTACAGAAATACTTTTAAAGGGTCTTGAGCGAGAGGCTAATATTCTTAAGGACGTGGATCATCCTGTTATTCCCAGGATTATAGATATCGTTAAGCACGGTGGAACCATCTGCGTTGTAATGGACTTCATAGAAGGTGAGAACCTTTCTGATAAACTTAAAGAAGTAGGCGCATTTTCTCAGGATGAAGTAATTGAGTGGGGTCTTGAACTTGCATCAGCTCTTGAATACCTGCATTCAATGAATCCGCCGATCATTTATCGTGATATGAAGCCTTCAAATGTAATGCTGAAGCCGGACGGTGGCGTTAAGCTCATCGACTTTGGTACTGCAAAAACATACGATATTGAGAATAATGCAGATACAACTGCACTGGGTACTCGTGGATACGCTGCCCCTGAGCAGTTCGGTGATGCACAGGGTAGAGGAATCTACAAGACAGATGCACGTACAGATATTTATAATCTTGGTGCAACACTTTATCATATGGTAACGGGCAAAAACCCTCAGGAGCCTCCATATGAAATGGTTCCTATCAGACAGGCTAATCCTTCTCTATCTACCGGACTTGAGGAAATCATTCTTAAATGTACTAAGCCTAATCCGGAAGACAGATATCAGTCCTGCTCTGAACTTATATATGCACTTGAGCATTATACAGAGCTGGATGAAAGCTACAAAAATGAAAATAAAAAGAAGCTGAAATTATTCGGAACCTTTGCGGGACTTGCTGTATTCTTCCTGTTTGTCTCTATCTTTGGTAAGGTTGGAGCAAACAGAATAGCTAAGAATAATTACTATGCTTATATAAATGAAGGAGATAATTACAGGGCACAGGGTGACTATTCAGCGGCTGCAAAGAAATATAAAGAAGCCTTTGAACTTAATAAGGATGCACCTGATGCTTACGTTAAATATATAGATGCATATCTTGACTCCGGCAAGGACGTTGAAAACAAGGATGCACTTGTACTCAAGAACGGCCTTGGAGAAGTTGCAAATAAGATAAATGAGAGTTCTTCTCTTCAGAAGAGTGGAGAAGTATTATACAAAATGGGAGTAACCTACTTCTCGGAAGAAAAGGATTATAAATCAGCGGCACAGTACTTCAACAAGATTGATGAAGATGATAAGGATTATGGTGAGTTAGCTGATTATTACGGAAGCATTGCACTTATTCTTTCAAGTGTAGATGCAAATAAAGTAGAGCTTATTGATAAAGTAAATGGATTTACAGCATACAACTCCAGTAACTTCTCAAATGACAATGTAAGAAAGTTTGAGAATTACGAGACAGTTGGAAAGCTCTATGCTTCTAATCTTAGTATTGAAGGTGTTCCTGATCAGGTTATAGATGTTATGAATCAGGCTATAGAAGACCTGAGTGGATACCAGGGTGAAGACGCACTGGATTATACCTATGAATATGACAAGATTCTTGCAGAAGCTTATTATTTTAAAGCTATAAATGAAGAGTCTGAAAGTGATATCCAGCTTGCACTTAATGAATGTAATGAAGTAATTGCCATTGCACAGGGAAAAATAAGTATCAGTACTGATGATGAAAGTGATGCGGCAGTTACATACATGCAGGACTATGTTAATTATACATGTAAGGTTGCTGAGCTTTACGTTGCTAACGGCAATGTAGATGGAGCGGCGAAAATATATGAAGATGCTGAATCGGCATTGGGAGTTGACAATTCTAATTCGGCAAAACTTTATGCTGAACATCTGAATCTTCTTTATACTCAGTTTGAAGCTAATCAGCAGGAACCCGGAAAATGGACTGCTGCACAGAAGAGACAGATACTTAAAGTTTATCATGAAGGAAGCAAGGTTCCGAACATAGAAAAGAATCAGAGCTGGATAACAAGAAAAACAGTTATGGACGGACTTGATAACGGAAGTATAAACGATGAAGGGGAAGGAGAGTGATAAGTCATGACTATATTTAATATAATGTTTATCGGCGGCTTAATCCTTGCAATCCTTTTCCTGATAGCGGCAGCCGCAGTATTCTACTTTATGGATATTCCGAAAGCCTATGGAGTTGTTACCGGAAAGGCTCAGAAGAAGGCCATAGAGGAGATAAGAACAACCGGAAGGGCTTCAAAGAGCAAGAGAGGTAAGGGAAGCAGCATCATAACAAGAGATATTGATGTGACCAACATAGATAATATCGCTGATACCTCTGAGATTCCCAGCCCTGATCTTGAAATCAAGGCATCACCGGAGAGAAGCAGTGATGCTTCTGAAAGTATAGCAAAGAAAGCGGCGGAGGATGCGAAGGCACAAGCTGCCAAAACCGCCGGAAAAAGAGGGGCTAAGAAGCCTAAGGATCCAAAGAGCTATGATGAGGAATCTACAGAAGTCCTTACATATAACGAAATGAAGAATAAGGACACCAGCGAGGATCCTACATCAGTTCTTGAGGAAGAACAGCCTACAGACGTACTGACAGCACAAGATGATATTTCTGAAGATGAGATAGATATTAAGATAACAGATGAAGAAGAGGCTACAGATGTTCTTGCCGGAAGCGGGACAACTGTTCAGGATAAGTTCAGCAGATCATCAGATGGCAATGATGAAGAAGTTACAGATGTGCTTAAAACAAAAGCAGCAGTTCAACTGGATGGTCTGGCTGATGATATAGAAGAGGATATGACAGATGTGTTATCAGCAGAAACACCTGAAATATCCGATAAAGATGTATATGGAGTCTATAATCCTGAAACTACTTCGGTGCTTAAATCAGAAATGGCACCCGGTAAGGATTCAGTACCTAAAAGCGGACATAAGAATCTCGAAGGAATTACATTTATTTATAGCGAGACTATCGTGCATACGACCGAGAGTCTGTAAGGGAGGATATATATGAAAAATAATAAGAAAGGAAACAAATCGAATAGACCGATTTCAATCAGGCTGCTTGCTCTTGCTATGGCTGTTGTAATGGTTATATCCGTTCTGGCTGTTACAAACAGAAGAGCAAAGGTAAAGGCTGACTCCGATTATACCAGTGGTGAAGTATCAAACAAAGCTGTTAGCTTCACTGAAGGTGATAATACGGTTTATTCACCTGCAAAGGGAGTCAAGTTTAAACTTGACGGATATGTAGTAAAAGAGGATACAGATGGAACGGATACCACCTATAAAAATCTGTTTAAGCAGGATGATCCTGATGAAGACGGTGATGATTATGTGATTGCAGAAGAGGCTCCGGAGGGTTATTCGGTTTATTCGCTCGATGTAAATATCTCAGATAATATCAAGTGGTTTAATGGTTCTGATGAGATTCCGCTTAGAGCTCCGTCAGAGGGTGATTCTAAGTTTTATTATATCGAAGCAGGCCCCAAAACTGATCCTGTTACTGCAACTTTGAAAGAGACAAAAAAATACTTTTTCTCTGGGGATAATTATTCTTCTCTTCCGGCAGAAGTAAAAAATAATTTGCCGGATGTGGAGACAGAAGAATTAGCAACGATAAAAATAAATACTTATGAAATTAGTGATATTACACTTTCATCAGATACAACAGCAAAGACGTTAACTCTTTCAGATCCGGATGCTTCATATAAGAATAATGCAGGAGAAGCAAAATATACCTTATATAAGGACGGAAATAAGGTTGATAGATATACTTCAGTTGCTGACGTGAATGCAGTTCTCAGTAAAAAAGGCACTGATAATGATGGAACCTATAAGGTTGTAAAAGAAGTATATGTAGATGGGGATGATTTAAAGCAAATAGAAGATTTCAGCAGCGAAGATGAAGAAAGCAGAAACTTCTATGTCCTTAAGAGTTTTGAAGCCGGAGTAGATGGGGATGAAATGGTATCCGGTAGTATGGAAACATACTCAGTTACTGTTCCTTCTGACGGAAAAGCTAACCCAACTAAGGATATAGTTATAAATTATGAAGTAGATACAGCTACAACAGATGTAACAGTTAGTTCTACAGGAGCTACAGTTGATACAACTAATAAGAAGATCACTGTGCCGGGGGCTGCTGCTAATAATGGTGCAACTAAAACATATACTGTAACAATAAAGCAGAAGGATAGTAATAATAATGAGGCGGTAGATGAGTTTGATGTAAATATTAATTATGGCGATGGAACTCCTACTATAGTCATTGATGATACTTCTGTTTCAGTTACAGAAGATAATGATCCATATACAATTAATGCAACTGTAGGAATCAAGGATGAAGATTCCGGTGCTAAATTAAGTGGAGGCAAGATTTATAAGCTTGATGCCCCGGATGATACAACTCCTGAAGAAATGTCTAACACAGTTAGTATTTCTGAGAGTACAGCATCAGTGGATGTGAATCTTGAGCCCGGAAATAATTACTATATGATGAGCGTGTCCAGTGATTATGGCCTTGAAGCTAAATCAGATGTAATTACAGTATTTTTGGATGATCAGGCTCCGAAGATTTCAGCTGTAGAGTTATCACAGCCTACTCTTACCTGGAATGGCGGAAAAAAGACTGAGGAATCTACTTCATACAAGTTCGACAATAAAGTTAGTTGTAAAGATACATTAGATATAAGTGTAACTGTTACAGATAAGCAGTCAGATGGTAAAGCCGGTAGTGGAATAGATTCAGTAACAATCAATGGAGAGCCAGCAACATATGATGATAACACTGGTGTTGCTACATTATCCATACCTTCTTCAGAAGCAAATAATGGTACAACAAAAAATTGGAATATAATTGTGACTGATAAAGCAGGACACGATTATACAGCCAGTCTTGATTTCTCATTCTTTGATGAATCCGCAGAAATCGAATATTATGAAGAAACTCCTCAGAAAAGAACAGATAAGGATTTCTATATCTGGGATGATCCATCAGCTCCTGCAGCAAGCATTAAGGTGAAGATCACATCTGAAGTGCAGATTACTCAGGTTAAAATTGATGATACAGTGGGACCAAAAACAGAATATCCTACTGGAACATTGGTTGATGGAAAGTATATATATTATGTTACATATAATTTCAATACCTCAATTTCTAAAGAAAATTATAAGATCAAAGTAATAGCTATTAATAAGAATCTTGCTAATACTGAAAAGGTTGTTGCCGAGGTAAGAAGTGTTGATATAACAAAGCCTAACGATATAACTGATTCGACAGTTAATGATGAAGCAACCTATGGAGAAGATGATTGGGCACCTAAGGTTATACTAAAGGTTTCAGTTTCTGATCCGGGTGTAACATCAGGCATTGGTGAAGTAAAAGCAACCGGAACTGATAAGAGTTCATATACTCCTGTTAATGGAGAGTTCCAGGCATCAGTTAACAAGTCGCCGGATACAAATGGAACACCGGTTACTTTCCAGGTATATGATAAGGCAGGAAATAAGAGTGATAACAGTTGGAGTGGAAAGTTCTATGTTGATCCTGATGCTCCAAAGGTTTCACTTAAGGTTGATGGTGTTGATGCTGCAAATGTAAAGGCACATCTTGATAGGGATCCTGTTATCAGTTATTCGGCAAATGATGCACTTAGTGGTCTTGCATCAACAGGTGGTGCTACACTTACAATAAATGGTAAGGATTATCCATTTGATTCAAATAAGGGTAAGAAATTAAGTGATATTATTAGTAGCAAGCTGGATGAAAAAACAACTTACACGATAAATGTTTCAGCAAAGGATAAGGCCGGAAACACTGCCGGCGCAACATGCTCCTTCAGGGTTGACGGAAGCAAGCCTGTACTTACAAATGAAATAGTTACTACATCAGTTAAAAATAATAATTACTTTAATAAGGGTGTAGAAGTTAGCCTTTCTGTTAAAGATTCAAGTATGGAGAAAAACAGAATTAAGGTTCAGGATGCAAACGGAAAGACTATAACTCTTGCATGGAGCAGGTCAGGTGATACCTGGTCAGCTACTTATAAAGTAAATGCTGAAGGTAAATATACAGTTAAGCTTTCTGCAGAAGACTTGTCAGGAAATAAGGATTCCAAGTCAGTAAGCTTTGTAATCGATAAGACAAAGCCTACACTTACAACTCAAGTTGATGGAAAAACTTATAATGGAAAGAGTACATTCTATAAAAAGAATGCCGAAACAAGTGTAGTAGTTAAGGATAGCAATGAAGATAAGAGTGATGTTTCCGCAAAGATAACCAGATCGCCATTTAACGGAGATTCAGATGTTGAACTTTCAAAGACAGGAAAGGGACCTTTCTCACTCACTAAGGATGGTAAGTATTCTATTACTTATAAGGTTACTGACCTTGCAGGAAACACATCAACAAAGACAATAGGATTATTGATCGACAAAACAAAGCCACTTGCTAATATGTATGTTAAGACGGCAAAACCGGCTAAGTTTAAGCAGTTTAATAATACCTATAATAATAAGACCGGCAAATTCACGGCCAGATCTGATCAGGAAAACTATAAATACGGTCAGTACTATAATACAAATGTAGAGATAGAGTTTAACTATTTTGAATACAACCCTGATGAAATAATTGTTTACGATTACAATTCAGAGGATGGCGTAGAAACAGAAATCGAACCTTCATGGACAGAAGGTAAGAGGGGATATGGTAAAGCAAGTGTTACTATCTCCGAAGAAGGCTATCACAAGGTAAGAATTGAAGTAATTGATGAGGCTGAGAATGCTTATACTGATAGAACAGCAGAAAAGACACTTAGATTCACTATAGATAAGACAGCTCCATCAATAGTTACTGTAGTTAATGGTTCAGGTTATTCATCTAATTCAGGTATCAGATACTTGAATGGCCCTGGTACAGTGGGAGTATCTGTTTCTGATGCAAACAAGGATCCGGATGATCTTACCAGAACTCTTAAGACAACAGCACCGGGTGGTGGAACAAGTACATCTGTTGATAAAGTTTCAGAAGGAAACGAAACCTTCAATAACGATGCAGATTACGAAGTTAATTATGAAGCTATAGATAAAGCCGGAAATAAGAGTGACGTACAGGTAGTACAGTTCCGTGTTGACAGGCAGCCACCTGAACTCAGCATAACAAGTAATGCAAGTGCCGGCACATCAAGAACAGATGTAACAGTTACATTTACCATAAAAGAGCCTTTCTATAGTGACGTTACAAGCAGTTCTATAGAGGTTTATAAGAGAGTAGATGGTTCCGGTGAATCACATGTTGAGACAATCAACTTCATGCCAAGAAGCGGCAGTGATTCAATGAGCAAAACATATACTGAAGAAGGTGAATACAGATTTGTATTTACTGCAGAGGATAAGACAGGTAATAAGGCTAACACAGATTATTCATTTATCCTTGATGGAAACAAGCCTGTTATCACTCTTTCAGGCGTAAGCAATTACGATAAGACAGATAAAAATGTTGAACTTGGTGTACAGGTAAACGAGAAATTCTATCTTACTAATAATGTAATCCTGTCGGGAACAAGAACTGATATCGATGGCAAAAAGACTAACATCGATCTCGCAGAGTTCCCTGCACATTCAGGACCAATTGCAGCTCTGCAGCAGTTATTTAAGGAAGATGGTATCTATGATATCACTGTAAAATCAACAGATAGAGCAGGCAATTCAGATGAGAAGTCAATACATTTTACTATTGATACTGAGGCACCTATCATAAAGAATCTTTCTGATTATGATGGAACTACTGTAAATGCATTTGTATGGGACAATGATCTTGAAAAGACCATAAGAGACCTGACAGTATGTAATGTTAAGGTTTATATGGATGGTGTAGAGTACGATGGTTCCGCTGATCTTTCAGATGGTGCTCATACTCTCAGAGTTGAAGCAGTAGATGAACTTGGAAATCAGACTATTGAGGAATACACCTTCGTACTTGATACGATAGAGCCAATCATCATAGTAAATGGTGTTGAGGACGGAACTAAGCTTAAAGAGTCAACTGATGTTTCAATAACAGTTCAGCTTGATGAGGATACTCTTGACTATGTTAAACTTAATGGCAAGGCTGTTGCCGTAACAGATAACACATGTACATATACTGTTGATTCAAGAGGAAAATATACTCTTGAGGCAGGTGCATCTGATTCGGCAGGAAATAAAGCAAGTATTAAGTATGATTACGTATATGGAACCGGCATCAACTGGATAATTGTTGGAATAGTTGCAGGAGTACTTGTTCTTCTGGCGTTGGCAATCTTACTGATAAGAAGACGTAATGCTAACAGTTAAAAGGTTATACTTAAGAAGGTCACTATGGTGGCCTTCTTTTTTTCACTTTACTTAATGTAATACTTTATGTTAAAATGTAGGTTGCTGTTTGAAAGTGGGGCTTAAGAGTGAGTTTTAAGTAAACTGTTGATCAAACATATGAGAGGATAATGATGAAATCATTAAGAAAAGTATTAGTTTGTATTATAACGGCTATGATACTGGTATCTGCAATTCCTTTTATGCAGTTCAATAAAGGGAATGGTGTTGAAGCCGCTACCGGACAAGAAATAGTAAATGATGCGAACAGCTGGATAGGATATACACAGTATGTCTGGGGTGGTACAAACCTCAATACAGGATGTGACTGTTCAGGATTCGTGTGTGCTATATTTAAAAGACATGGTCTTGATTTAATTTCCACTTATGGAATAAGAACTTCATATGATATGTATAATTACATATCCAAGTATGGTAAGAAGGTAGGAAATACTGCCGCGGCCATGAAGGATGGATATATAATCATTTTCTATACCTCTGCCGGCAATACCGGTCACGTTGGTATTTGTGCCACTGATAAAAACGGTAACAAAGAAGTAATACATGCGGCAGGAACCGGAAAGGGTATAAGGAGAGATTCCATATCATACCTGACCGGTGGACCAAGAGGCATGGGAATCGCTGCTATTGTAAAGCCATATGTAATTAATGGTAAAGTATATAATAACGTTACCAGAGGCGGTAAGGGTGATGCGCAGGATGATGATTCCGGCAAGGATGACGCAGAGACAGCAAAGGAAGAGGCTGAAGCTAAGAAGAAGAATCCGGGTTACCCGTATGATTTACAAACCGCTGCCATTAAAAAGAAAAACAATAATGGCGTAATGTGGCTGCAGATGGCGCTCAATAATGTACATATGACCAATCTTGAAGTGGATGGATGGTTCGGACCTAAGACTAAGGCTGCAGTCAAATCCTTCCAGAAGGCGAATGGTTTAAAAGCTAATGGAAAGGCTACAAAGGCTACAGTGCTTAAGCTTACAAGCCTTCATATAATAAATCAGGCAATAACTAAAGTGAGTCTGGATGAGATTGATGATATTATTGAAGTGGGTCAGACAGTTAAGCTTAATGCGGTAATAACTCCTGAAACCTCATCTTCTGCAAAGCTTGTATGGAAAACATCTAAGAAGAGGGTGGCTAAGGTTTCAGCTGATGGAATTGTTACGGCCCGCCATGAAGGAACGGTTAAGATATCTGTTACTTCTCCAAATGGTATTAAGGTTATTAAGGAACTTGAAGTAATTCCTTCAGACCATTATGGCGAATGGTATAACGGCAGATATTATAATAAAGATGGTACACCAAATTATAAGAAGTCAGGTACCTGGCAGAAAACAAAGAAAAAGAAGTGGTTTGGTAATGACAGCTGGAGAGCTAAGGATGAATGGCTCACTATAGATGGAAAAACCTATTACTTCAATTCAAAGGGATATGTTCTGTCTAAGGGCTGGCATGTAATCGGCAATAATGAGTATTACATCGAAAAGGGTGGATACAGACTGGAAAATCAGTTTATAGCCGGTAGAAGACTTTCGTCAGATGGTTCCTGGAAGAATAAGAGTACAGCTTTCTGGACAAAGACTGAGGAAGGTTGGATGTACAAGGATACATCGGGATGGTTTGCAAGAATGGGAACCGTTAAGATCGATGGAAGAAAGTACAGCTTTGATAAAGATGGCAATTGCCAGAATAAATAAGTTAACTATACATAGTTAAATATAAAAGATACAAGAGGAGATTTTAGCATGAAGAAGGCTAAGAGAAATGCGATACTGGGACTTCTGGTATTCGTCTTGCTGACAGCCGGCGCTGTGTATTCTGTATTACAGGGACTTGGTGCTGACAAAATAGGACTGGCGAAGGATATTCCGCTGGGACTAGATCTTCAGGGTGGAGTAAGTGTTACCTATGAGATTCAAGAGGACAATGCTTCCGATGAAGAAATTAATGCAACTATTGATAAACTTCAGCGAAGAGCTGATACTTACAGTAATGATGCCGAGGTATATAAGCAGGGTAACAAACGTATCGTTATCGAAATACCTGTGGATACAAGTAAGTATGATCCTAATGAGATCCTTGATGCAATGGGTCGTCCCGGAAAGCTTGAATTCCTTGACCCGGAGAATTATGAGAAATTCTCATCAGGTTCAACAGATTACACACCAGCTCTTACCGGTTCTGATGTAAAGAATGCCCAGGGTGGACGTGTTCAGGAAAACACCGGTGAAGATGAATATATCGTTTCTCTTCAGTTTACTGATGAGGGAGCTAAGAAATTCTCAGATGTAACAGGAGCAAATGTTGGTAATCCTGTTTATATCATATATGATGGTTCTGTAGTAAGTGCTCCAACAGTACGTGAGCAGATTTCAGGTGGTAGTGCTCAGATCGATGGTATGGAAGATTATGATGAAGCATCTAATCTTGCAAGTACAATCAAGATCGGTGCCCTTCCTCTTACACTGAACGAGTTATCATCACAGGTAGTTGGTGCTAAGCTTGGTACAGACGCTCTTAGAACATCACTTATAGCAGGTGCAATCGGTCTCTGTATTATCTTCTTACTTATGATCATAATATTCAGATTCCCTGGATTCATTTCAGCTATTGCACTTTCAGTTTATACAGTATTAGAGCTGTTCTTCCTGAACGCTTTCCATATTACACTTACATTACCTGGTATTGCAGGTATTATTCTGTCAATTGGTATGGCGGTAGATGCGAATGTAATCATATTCACACGTATTAAGGAAGAAATCGGTGTTGGAAAGACAGTTAAGACAGCGGTTAAGTCCGGATTCCATAAAGCTATGTCAGCTATCATCGATGGAAATATCACAACAATCATAGCCGGTATCGTACTTCTCATCATGGGTACAGGTACTGTTAAGGGCTTTGCAAGAACACTTATTCTTGGTATCGTTCTTTCAATGTTCACAGCACTTATTATATCAAGATTCCTGCTTACAGCATTTGTTGATCTTGGTGTTGTAAATAAGAAGCTTTATGGTGCTGCAAAGCAGCCTAAGATTACAAAATATACTAAAGGTTTTAGATTTGCTGCATTATTCTCAGCAATTGTAATTCTTGCAGGAATTGCATTCCTCTTTGTAAATAAAGGTATTGGTACACGTGGAAACTCACTTAACTACTCACTTGAGTTCAGTGGTGGTACATCTACTTCAGTTACATTTAATGAAGCTATGACACTTCAGGAAGCTGAAGAGAAGGTTCTTCCTGTATTCAAGGAAGTTGGAGTTGATTCAAATGTACAGATTCAGACAGTTGATAATTCAAATCAGATAGTATTTAAGTCAAACAGTCTTAACGAAGATACTCGTTCTGAACTTGCCAGCAAGCTGAAGGAAACCTTCGATCTGACAGATGACAAGATTGATTCTGAGAATATATCAAGTACCATCAGTCAGGAGACACAGAGAGACGCAGTTCTGGCCGTTGTTATTGCTTCAATTCTGATGCTGATCTATATCGCTATCAGATTTAGTGATGTAAGATTCGGTGCCAGTGCGGTGATTGCTCTTATCCACGATGTAATGTTTGTATTCTTTGCATATGCTGCTATGTACCTTACAGTTGGTGGTACATTTATCGCATGTATGCTTACTATCGTAGGTTACTCAATTAACTCATCTATTATCATATTCGACCGTATCAGAGAGAATCTGAAGACTATGAGTATCGAAAAAGATGGTTATGAGACAATTGTAAATACAAGTATTTCACAGACATTTACACGTAATATTTATACAAACCTGACTACATTTATTACAATACTCATGCTTAATATTCTTGGTGTTGCTTCACTTAAAGAATTTACATTTACACTTATGGTGGGTGTTGTTGCAGGTACATATTCATCTATCTGTATTACAGGACCACTGTGGCTGTGGCTCAGAACAAAGATTACAAAGAAGTCAGAGGAAAAGTCAGTTACAAAGAAGGCTTAAGTTTCTGAGAGATATTTGTTATAATAAATCAGGGATTAAAAGGACGGAGGATAATCTTCCGTCCTTTATCGATTATAGATTATCTTTAGATAAAAGCTTGGGGTGACGCTATGAAACAGGAGTGGAGAATTTTTGCAAAAACTGCAGATTTTAATGCCATATCGTCCAGATTTGGAATTGATCCTGTGGTGGCCAGAATAATTAGAAACAGGGATATTGTTACTGATGAAGAATATGAAAGCTATCTCTTTGGAACTCTGGATTCGGTACATGATCCGTCTCTTATGATGGATATGGAGCTGGGGGCTGATATAATTGCAGGATCCATTGAGGCAGGAGAGAATATCAGAATTGTAGGAGACTATGATGTGGACGGAGTGATGTCCACTTATATCCTGTATGATGCCTTAAAGAATGCCGGAGCAAACGTCAGTTTCGATATACCTCACAGAGTAAATGACGGGTATGGAATCAATACACGTATAATTGAGAAGGCCTATGAGGAAAGTGTATCAACCATAATCACATGTGATAATGGTATAGCTGCTGTGACAGCAATGAAAAAGGCCAGGGAGCTGGGACTGAATATTGTCATAACGGATCATCATGAGATTCAGGAAGAACTGCCGGATGCGGATGCCATAATAGATCCTCATCAGGTCGGTGATACCTATCCTTATGCAGATATATGCGGAGCTCTTGTGGCATATAAATTCATCAAGGTGCTTTATCAGACCATGGATATTCCTCTGGAGAGCAGAAAATATCTGGAAATGGTGGCACTGGCAACGGTCTGTGATGTTATGCCATTAATAAATGAGAACAGGATATATGTCAGAGAAGGTCTGAGGGCTCTTGAAAAAACAGAGAATATAGGCCTGAAAGCTCTTTTGAAGGAAACTAATTATCAGGGTAAAACCATTGATACCTATCATGCAGGATTCATTATAGGGCCATGTATAAATGCGGCAGGCAGACTGGAAAGTGCAGATGTTGCACTAAGTTTACTTTTGGAAGAGGATGAAGAAAAGGCTTCTGAAATCGCTGCTCATCTTAAGGAATTAAATGAAAGCCGAAAGTCAATGACAGAACAGGGGACGGCTTCAGCTATTCAGTTAATTGAGGAAGAAACAGGATTTGATTCAGAGGGAATGCCAAAGCAGGATGTACTTGTTGTATATGTCCCGGATCTTCATGAAAGCCTGGCCGGAATAGTGGCAGGAAGACTTAAGGAAAAGTATTACAGGCCGACCATTGTGTTTACAGATACTGATAAAGATGATGATATAGTCAAGGGATCAGGACGTTCTATCGAAGCCTACAACATGTTTGAACAGATTTCAGCCTGCAAAGATATTCTTCTTAAATTCGGTGGTCATCCTCTTGCAGCCGGAATGTCTTTAAAGAAAAGTGATCTGGATGAATTCAGGAAAAGACTTAACAGTAGTGTAAGTCTTTCTGAAAGAGATAAGATCCCTAAGCTTATGATAGATGTGCCTATGCCTATGTCCTATGCAACCCTTAAACTTGCAGAACAGCTGGCAGATCTGGGACCTTTTGGAAAGGGAAATGAACCTCCACTTTTTGCTGAAAAGGATTTGGAGATTCTTGGCGCCAGAGTTATGGGACAGAATAAAAATGTATTGAAGCTCAAAGTCAGAAGCTCCAGAGGAGATATTCATGAAGTAACCAGCTTCAGACCGGATGATTTTATAGAGTGTATAAATGAGTGGTTTACGGAGCAGGAATGTGATAGAATAATGAAAGGTGTTAGAACCGGGTGTAAGCTGGACATTGCCTATGAAGTAACAATCAATGATTATTACGGAAGAAATGTTCAGTTTATGTTAAAAGCCATTGATAAATCATAAGGGGAAAGAATATTATGAAAAAAGAACTAAGAGATTATATAATCGATATTCCCGATTTCCCAAAGCCGGGAATAATATTCAGAGATGTTACAGGAATACTTGATAGTGCAGAAGGACTTCAGCTGGCTATTGAGGAATTGAAAAAGCTTCTGGACGGCGTGGAGTTTGATGTTATTGCCGGAGCAGAATCCAGAGGATTTATATTTGGTACACCTCTTGCTTACGAGCTGAAGAAAATCTTTGTTCCAATAAGAAAAAAGGGTAAGCTCCCAAGAGCTACAATCGAGAAATCCTATGATCTTGAATATGGACAGGCAACTATTGAACTTCATAAGGATTCAATTAAACCGGGACAAAAGGTTGTCCTTATAGATGATCTTATTGCAACAGGTGGAACTATGGAAGCATCAGCCAAGCTTATTGAGGAACTTGGCGGGGAAGTTGTAAAGATGATTTTCCTTATTGAGCTGGAAGGACTTGGAGGAAGAAAAGTTCTTGAGGGATATGATGTTGCATCTGTAGTTAAATACCCAGATAAGTAAAAAGGGGCGGGATGCCCTGTGCTTAATCATTTAGAAAAACAAGGAAAGGAGGAGCAGGTATGGACGAATATCTGGATGAATATATATCATTAAGAGATGACCTTGTGTCAGAAATCAATACTAAACGTGCACCTATTAATGAGATATTCAACGAGAGTGCTAAAACTGGTGTGCTTGCTACTCCGGACGATTTTACTTCACCGGACGAAATATATAATGTTTTATTAGATAAGATTAAAGAGTATCATCCTTCAGATGATTTTTCTTTGATTGAAAAGGCCTATCATATTGCGGATGATGCACATAAGGATCAGAAACGTAAATCCGGTGAACCATATATCATTCACCCTCTATGTGTTGCCATCATTCTGGCTGAGCTTGAGATGGATAAGGAAACCATCATAGCCGGACTTCTTCATGATGTGATAGAGGATACGGAATATTCTAAAGAAGATATTGCAAAGCTGTTTTCACCTGAAATAGCTCTTCTTGTTGACGGTGTTACAAAACTGACACAGTTGAATCTGTCTCAGGATAAGATTGAGATTCAGGCAGAGAACCTTAGAAAGATGTTTTTGGCAATGGCCAAGGATATCAGAGTAATAATCATCAAGCTGGCGGATAGACTTCATAACCTCAGAACCCTTCAGTATCAGACTGCTGCAAAGCAGATTGAGAAGGCCAGAGAGACTATGGATATTTATGCTCCTATTGCCAACAGACTTGGTATCTCCCGTATTCAGGTAGAGATGGATGACCTCTGCATGCAGTATCTTTATCCTGACATCTACAGGCAGCTTCGTGAAAGCATCGGAGAGAGACTTTCCGAGCGTGAAGACTTTATTAATGACATGGTAAATGAGGTTACTGAGTACATTAAAGAGGCGGAGATTGAGGCTGAGATAGATGGCCGTGTTAAACATATATTCAGTATTTATAAGAAGATGAAAACCCAGGGTAAAACTCTGGATCAGATATATGATGTATTTGCCCTCAGAATCAAGGTTCAGTCTGTCAGAGACTGCTATGCTGCACTGGGTATAATCCATGAGAAATATAAGCCGATACCGGGACGTTTCAAGGATTATATCGCTATGCCGAAGGCAAATATGTATCAGTCACTTCACACAACTCTCATCGGACATGGCGGAAGACCATTTGAGATTCAGATTCGTACTTTTGATATGCACAGAACTGCTGAGTACGGTATCGCTGCTCACTGGAAATATAAGGAGAGTGGAAGTAAAAATGTTACCAGCGAGGAGGAAAAGCTGAACTGGCTGCGTGAGATTCTGGAGTGGCAGAATGATACTAAAGATAATAAGGAATTTATGAATGCAGTTAAGACAGACCTGGATATGTTCCAGGATCAGGTTTACTGCTTCACTCCTGCCGGAGATGTTAAGTCTCTGCCAAGGGGTTCCAATACCATAGACTTTGCTTATGCCATTCATACAGCAGTAGGAAACAGAATGGTGGGAGCAAGAATCAATGGACGTCAGGTTCCTATCGAGACCCAGCTGCATTCCGGTGACCGCGTTGAGATTATAACCTCTCAGAATACAAAGGGTCCTAGCATGGACTGGCTGAAAATGGTCAAGAGTACACAGGCCAAGACTAAGATCAACCAGTGGTTCCGTCAGGAATTAAAGGAAGAAAATATAGTCAAGGGCAAGAATTTGATGGAGGAATACTGCAAATCAAAGGGACTTGTACTTTCTGATCTCATGAAGCCTGAATACATGAATGCTACCCTTAAAAGATACAACTTTGCCGACTGGGATTCACTTATTGCTGCAGTTGGACATGGTGGTCTTAAGGAAGGACAGATTGTTAACAGACTTCAGGAAGAGGTAAGACGTGAACAGGAAAAGAATACCACAGATGAAGATGTGGTAAGAGAGATAAATAGTCAGCGTCGTGAGTTCAGCATTCCAAAGGGAAGTATACAGGTTCGCGGAATTCATGATGTTGCAGTCAGATTCTCCAAGTGCTGTTCTCCGGTTCCGGGTGATGAAATCGTAGGATTTGTCACAAGAGGAAGAGGAATATCCATACATAGAACAGACTGCGAAAATGTTTTATGTATGAATGAAACAGAAAGACACAGACTTATTGAAGCCGAGTGGGTTTCTGAAGGTGTTTCCGCTGAGACAGAGTTTACAACAGAGATTAATGTTTATGCTATGGACAGAAGTGCTTTGATATTTGATATAACGAAGGTGTTCATGGAAGAGGATATTCCGATTAAGAGAATCGAAGGCCGTGTTAATAAGCAGGGTAAATCTACTGTAAATGTTCAGTTTGGAATCAAATCAAAGGAAGACCTTGCAGGACTTACTTCCAAGATAAGAAATATTGAAGGAATAATCGATATAGAAAGAACCCAGGGTTAGTCAGGATATTGACTACCGGATATATGAAGAGGTGGCTATATGTATAAATTAGCAGGGGTGACGACCGGCCCTATAGCAACCAATTGCTACACGGTCATCAATGAAGAAACCGGCGAAGCTATTCTTATAGATGCAACAGGAAGAGCTGAGGTATTACTTCGCGCAGCAAAGGAAGCAGGGGCAAAGGTAAAGGCTCTGCTTCTTACTCATGGACATTTTGATCATGTTGATGCAGTGGATGAAGTGAGAAAGCTTTGTCCTGATATTGAAGTTGTTATAGGAGAGAAGGATGTTCCGATTTTGGAAAATCCTTCTCTTAATTTGTCTCTAAGCTTTATGGGAGAGGCCTTTTCAACTAAGGCTGACAGGACTGTAAAGGATGGAGAAGAGTTAGAGCTTATAGGACTAAAGATAAGATGTATTGAGGTGCCGGGGCATACGGCAGGGGGCATGTGTTACTATACAGAAGTAAGTTCCCAAGCAGAGGGCGAGGGAGTTATACCTGTTTTATTTGATGGTGATACATTGTTCCATGGCAGTGTAGGCCGTTCTGATTTTCCTACAGGAGATGAAGAAGCACTTTTGAGCAGTATCAAGGAAAAGCTTTTTTCGCTGCCGGATGAAACCCATGTTTTTCCCGGACATAACAGCGATACGACCATTGGATATGAGAAGCAGACAAATATTTACTTTTGTTGATTGTAACCCATAGTAACCCATTGGGGTCTGACCCCAATGGGTTGGTATTTGAAAGGATAAGACTATGATTTTACTTGTTCAGAACAGTAATGAATACGAGATTGATCTGCGTACCATGATAGCTGCATTTTTCGTAGGGGAGAAGATCAGAGTTGTTACTCCGGAAGAGGTTTCTGATTATAAGAGAAATATATTCAGTGAATTTAAGTTCTGTCTCACTGCCCTTTATGAGGATGGCACAACCAGGCTTCGTATCGAAGAAAAGGGCTATGTAAAGTATACTGCCTATGCATATGGCAATTATATGGACAGAAAGAGATACAGAAACAGACTTAAGCTTGCCGTTTACAGACTACTTTCTGAATACACAGGAAGATCTCTTCCCTGGGGAAGTCTTACAGGAATGAGACCTACTAAGATAGCAACTGCAGGTCTTGAGAAGGGCAAGGATAGAGCTGAGATAGTTGATTATTTCAGAACAACTTATGATACAAGTCGTGAAAAGGCGGAGCTTGCAACCGCTGTTGCAGAGAAAGAATATGATATTCTGACTTCTGTAAATCCTCTGACAGATTATTGTCTCTATGTGGGAATTCCTTTCTGCCCCACAAGATGCCTTTATTGTTCTTTTGCAGCATATCCCATTATTGAGGTTGAATCCAGGGTTGAGGAATATGTGGATACACTGACTCAGGAGCTTCCTTTTATATCATTTTTGAACAGAAACAGGAGACTTGTTGCTATCTACATCGGTGGAGGTACTCCGACTGCTCTTTCAGCAAATCAGATGGAGCGGCTGATGAAAAATATACAGGATAATTTTGATCTTTCCGGTCTTCGGGAATATACCGTGGAAGCCGGCCGCCCTGATAGTGTAACCAGAGATAAGCTTGAGGTAATAAAGAGATATGGATGTACCCGTATAAGCATTAATCCTCAGACTATGAATCAGGAGACGCTTAGAACCATAGGACGTGCACACACACCTGCAGATATAAAATGGGCAATGAATGAAGCCAGAAAGGCGGGCTTCAACAATATAAATATGGACATAATCGCAGGCCTTCCAAATGAAACTCTGGATCATATGAGATATACTCTGGACGAACTGGAGAAACTCAGTCCCGAATCTATAACGGTTCATTCTCTGGCCATAAAGAGGGCAGCCAATCTGAACCAGCAGTATGGTTACTATAAAGATAAGATAAATAAGGATATGGATGCCATGATATCTCTTGCTACAAAACGAACTGAAGAGATGGATATGGAACCGTATTATCTCTATCGCCAGAAGAATATAGCCGGCAATCTTGAGAATACTGGCTTTGCCAAGAAGGGCTATGAATGTATCTATAATATTCTGGTTATGGAAGAGAAGTTAGATACATTTGCCGCCGGAGCAGGTGGAATAACAAGACTTCTGAATATAGAAGGTGGAAAGATTACACGAATTGACAGAGTGGAAAATGTAAAGAATCTGGATGAATATATCGAGCGTCTCAGCGAGATGCTGGAGCGAAAACAACTGGGCGTTGATAACAGAGTTATTAATATATAAGGCGTTGATAATATTATTGGAGAAACATGAAACAGTATAGAAGATATATATCCCTGTTATTTAATATAATAATAGTTGTGTTTACCCTGATAGGAGTTTTCGTTATACATCGTGGTGACCCCGGTCAAAACTTTAATTCAGGTGGATTAGTAAGCCTTAAATACTTCACAGTGCTTTCAAATGTATTCTGCGGAATAGTTGCACTGGTCTGGCTCATATTCTTTTTTATGAAAAAGACCTTCCCGGTGGTATTTAAACTTATGGCTGTTTCAGCGGTAGGAATTACATTTCTTATGGTTGCCGCATTTTTTGCTCCAACCTATCCAAAGCTTAATCTGTACGAAGGAAGAAATCTGTGGTTTCACCTTATTATTCCTTTGATTGCTATTCCTGAGTTTATTGTTTTAGAGACGGAAGAGAAAATACCCTTTAAGTATACATTTATCTCAGCCTCGGTTACCTTGGTTTATGGACTGGGATATCTGATAAATATACTTATAAATGGAGTTGGTCAGTGGCCGGATACAAATGACTGGTATGGCTTTCTTAACTGGGGATATGGAGTCGGGACACTTATTTTTGCTGCCACTGTACTGGCGAATTTTGCCGTGGCCTGTCTGATGAGGGCACTTAATATAGCTGTAAATAAGCTTCCCTTTGTACCGGTATTTATTGGACTTATTGTGATTATTAGTCTGACTGGCTTTTTATCCTATAGGCCGGGAACCGAAAAGGTTGAAGCTGTAACCCAACTTAAAAATAATCATTATAAATGTACCTTCGATGGTATTGAACATATTTTTATCGTGGATATGCCTGAAAAGACTGAAGGGTCGCCGTTAGTTTTAATGCTTCACGGATATGGTCAGAATGCAGAGGTTTTCCGCAGCACAGTTGGTTTTGAAAAGGATGCTGTTAATGAAGGTTATACCGTTGTTTATGTGACAGGAGCTACCAGTCCTGAAGATAAAACTTCAGCTGTTGGCTGGAATTCCGGCGTCAGAGAATCCTCAAACAGAGATGTGGAATTCCTTAAAGCAATGGTTCAGTATATGGCCGATGAATATGGTATCGATAAAACAAAGGTATTTGCTGTTGGATTCAGTAATGGTGCATTTATGTGCCACAGGCTGGCATGTGAAGCGGAGAATACATTTGCAGCAGTTGTAAGCGTATCGGGAATGATGTCTGAAAGTGTTTGGGAAAGCAAACCCGAAGCCTGTGATATAGGAGTATTCCAGATAACCGGTGAAAAGGATGATCTGATTCCAAAGAATAGTGATGGAAGTGCATCTGTGTCAAAGGATCCTGCAATCGAGGATGTGATGAACTACTACGTAACTGCCAATGGACTTGAGCTTTCTGAAGAAGAGATGATCGGAAAGAAGAAAGAGACTACCTTCAGAAAATATACCGGTAAATCCGGTAAGCAGGTGTGGGATATCTTTATAAAAGATGGAAGACATTCCTGGCCGAATGAAGGTGTTACAGGTATAAATATGAATCAGATGATACTGGACTATTTTGGTTGTTATTGATGAAAAAAGGAGAGGAAAATGGAAAAACGAATGATGAAAGGCCTTCTTTCATTAATTCTTGTGGCAGGACTTGTTTTGTCATCAGGGTTTTCCACAAGGGTTTATGCGAAGAAAAGTAAACTGAAGCTTACAAAAACCAAAGTGACTGTAGATGTAAACAAGTCCGTTAAAGTAAGCTCAAAAAAGAAGTACAGCAAGATAAAGGTGAAGGCTTCAAAGAAGGGCTATGTTAAAACTACTGTAAAGGGTAAGAAGATTTCAATTAAGGGACTAAAGGCCGGAAAAGTAAAGCTGACAGTCAGTGGCTATAACAAAAAGAAAAAAGTTGTTGCCAAGGGCGTGATAAATGTAACAGTTAAAAAGCCGGCTTCTTCCGAAGATGGGGATAAAGAGAATAAAGATGAGTCAGAGGATTCTGAAGAACCATCAGATAAGACGAAGGCCTATGATGCAGGTGAATATTCAATAACTAAAGTACATAGCGGAGAAGGCACATTTTACGACAGAACATCAACCGGAGCAGCAAACCTGGATGACTATGAGAAGGTTTACTTTACAGCTGCTATGAACAACGAAGATTATATGAATGGACTTGCAGGTGCTTATGTGGAGATAACAGATAAGGATGGCGACAAGGTAAAGGTTCTCATAACAGACAGACTTCCTGAAGGTAAGAAGGGGGATATTGATCTTTCCAGAAAAGCCTTTAAGGAAATCGAGCCGGAAGTTACAGGCAGGATGAAGATTAAATGGAAGATAATTCCACTTCCTACAAAGGATCCCGTGTCCTTCCTCTGGAAGCCAACCAGTACTCAGTACTGGGCTGAGGTTCAGGTGAGAAATGGTCGTTACCCCATCAAGTCAGTGGAGTATTATGATACCTCGTCTAAGTCATATAAAAAGTTAGAGAGACAGGAATATAACTACTTTACAGCACCTAATGGAATGGGGTCCGCAGGACCATATACCTTCCGGATAACAGACTTCTATGGTCATGTGATTACGGAAAAAGGAATATCAATAAATACAAGTGGAAAAGCAGTTTCGGGAAAGAACAACTTCCCTTATTAATAGATATAAATTATAAGATATGTTGAAGGAGAAAAAAGTATGAAAATATGTAACGTATGTGGATCTAATCTTGAGGACGGCGTTAATGTATGTCCGATATGTGGAAATAATATGATTGGTGCTCCGGGACAGCAGCCTGGAGGACAGCAGTATGGTCAGCCGCAGCATCCAAATGGGATGCAGTATAATAGTCAGCCAAACCAAACAAGCGGAATGCAGTATAATGGCCAGCCTAATCAATCTCAGCAAGCATATGGCCAGCCTGGGGGCCAGCCGTATGGTCAGCCGGGCCCTCAGCAGTATGGAGCTCAGGGAGGACAACCATACGGACAGTCGGGAGGTCCACAGTATGGTCAGCCTGGTGGCCAGCCATATGGTCAGCCACAGCAGCCACCGAAGAAGAGCGGTTTCCCGGTATGGGCGATTATTCTCATTGTACTTGCAGTTTCAATTCCTGTTCTGGCTATACTTGCGGCAGCAATAGCTCCTGCACTTGTACGTTACAACAAGAAAGCAAAAGAAGCAAAGGAAGGAACAACCAGTGCATTTGAAATCACAACAGAGGATTTCACCAGCGAGATTACAGAAGTTGATGATCTGATTGAAGATATAGATGATGCTTTTGGTGATCTGACAGAAGATGCAACTGAGGAAGATACAGAGGAAACCACAGAGGAAACAACTGAAGCAGATGCGGCAGATGCTTATATCATGCCGGAGATGGATGGAACAGTTTTCAAGAGCAATACATTTAACTATGATCTTGATTTTTCAGAAGGAAACTGGGTTTTCTCAGATGTGGATGAAAGAGCCAGCATGGCAGGTCAGGATGTAAGTAAGATCAATACTGAATCAGCAGTGCAGGAAAGCATGAAGGAAGATGGCTTCTTCTACTATACGCTTGTTGCTCTTAACAACGAGGAAACAGTAGGTTTTTGTGCATATGATGGCTTCACAAGATCCACACCTGCAAAAGTAGATGACGAAGGATTTATAAAGCAGCT
Organism: Eubacterium sp.; assembly: GCA_024692605.1. GTDB lineage: Bacteria > Bacillota > Clostridia > Lachnospirales > Lachnospiraceae > Eubacterium_Q. The sequence continues at coordinate 6,198 of JAILMQ010000130.1, read as the reverse complement.
GGAGGACGAACTTATGAGCTCCGGCGATATGACCTTTACTTCGATGGATACAAAGAAAATGACCATAGACGGTGAAGAACATATCGTACTATACGGTACAGCACTTCAGAACGGCACAGAGCTGAAGATAGAGATGTATTACTACGTGAACGGAGATTACTGCAGCTTCATCTATGTAATCGGAAATGACTTTGATAAGATGGAGCAGTATATGGAGTCCATCTAAGATAATAACCCATTGGGGTCAGACCCCTTTGGGTTGATTGGATTATCAGCAAGATATTCATAGGGAGAGAGTACATGAAAAGAAAACTACTATCAGTAATAATAGCTTTATCTTTTGTTTTATCTTTGCTTGGCCAGACAGTACAGACCAATGCAGCAACTACGGGAGAATACAATGGTTATAAGTATCGAGTGGATAATAATGGAACAACAATTACAATAATAGGCTATACAGGTTCTGAAGTTAATCTTGATATTCCAGATAGAATTAATTCTTTGCCGGTAACATGCATTGGATATGAAGCGTTTCATTTAAATAAGGATATAAAAAATGTATTTGTACCTGGTAGTGTAGAGGAAATAAAACAAAGTGCGTTTAGTAATTGCACAGGCTTAGAAACTATTGAATTAAGTGAAGGTTTAAAAATTATTGGTGGTAGTGTATTTAACTATTGTACGAGTTTACAGACTATTGAAATTCCTAATGGAGTTGAATCATTATATAGAACTTTTAATGCGTGTAGTTCGTTGAAAATTGTTGAAATACCACCATCGGTAAAATCAATAAAGAATACATTTATTGGTTGCACTAATTTAGAGGAGTTTGTTTTTCCTAATACGGTTAAAGAATGTGAGAGCAATTTTTCAGGTTGTTCAAATCTTAAATATGTAAAATTACCAAGTGATATAACTACATTAGGCTTTGGGATGTTTTCAAAATGTACATCATTAAAAAGTGTTGATATTCCTGATTCAGTAACCGATATTGGACAAAGTGTATTTGAGGGATGTACAAGCTTAGAATCTATTGAGATTCCTGAGGGTGTAACATGTATAGATTATTACGCTTTTTCTGGTTGTGAAAATCTCGAAGAAGTTATTATTCCGGAAAGTGTTACTAAAATTGGGAAATTTGCTTTTTACAATTGTAAGAGTTTAAAAAGAATTGACTTACCAGATTATTTATCTGAAATAGGTTCCATAGCCTTTGAATGTACTGGGTTAGAGGAATTGTTTATTCCTTATGGGGTAAAGCTTATTGATGAAAATATATTGAGTTTTTCCTATGACTTAAAAACTGTTGGAATTCCTGATAGTGTCAACAAAATAGAATCAAATGCGTTTCGAAATGATAGTGAATTGTCAGATATTTATTATTATGGTACTGAAGAGATGTTGAAAAAAGTTGATGGCGGAATGGCTTTGATTAATAATCCTAATCTTACTATTCATTATGGTGATATAGTTCGAAAAGGCTTTGTTTATAAGACTCTGGATGCCAATACAGTTTCGATTATTAAGTATGTTGGAAGTGCGGAAAACCTTATAATTCCTGATAAGATTTACGGAAAAACAGTAACAAGAATGGAAGAGGGAGTTTTTTCAGAAAATGAAACTGTAACGACAGTTACTATTCCATCTACTGTTGTAGATAGCGGATTTAAAAGTGAATATTCTCATGAAAATGGGGCAATGGGTGCAAACAATACAATTAAAAGTATTTTTTTTGCTGATGGTACTGAAGAAATACCTCAATATATTTGCATGAATAAAGGCTATAACAATAAAATAGCTATAGTACATCTACCAGAAACAGTAAAAAGAATAAACAATCATTCGTTTTATGCGTGTAATAATCTTAGTTCAATTAATATCCCTAAAAGTGTAAATTACATTGAAGACAATGCTTTTGATGGATGTGATAATCTTACTATGCTTGTTTATGTAGATTCTTATGGAGAGCAGTATGCAATTGAACATGAAATTAATTTTCAATATTTAGATAATGAACAATATAGAATCTATGGAGGGTTTGACTTAAAAAGAAATGGTTTTTGTTTTGTTAATGGACGAGCAGGTTTCAGTTATGATGAAAACTATAAGATTCCGTATGAGAGGTATCAAGAATTATACGGGGATTCCTATACGAAGCATATCTATAACCAGAATGTAAAAGGCTGGGGAGGAAACTGCTTTGCAATGTCTGTTTTATCGGTATTATTCTTGCAGAATAAACTTTCATTTAGCCAATATTCTAATGGAAAAGAAACAATAACTGCAGGGGGATATAGCAAAATAACTTGGTCCGAACCATATTATGCATATTTAAAGACAAATGCTCCATTATTAAAATTAATAGAGAGATTTCAATCTATTGGAGACTCTATCGAATGGAATAGTTTTGTTGCAAAATATAATTATAACATGTATGGAAATGATGAAAATAGAGAAATAAAAATGTTTAATGATGTTATCAATAATGTCAAAGAAAAGAAAACACCATATGTCGTTGGAATATGGTGGAAAGATGGGGGACATGCATTAGTAGTAGATTCTTCGCGTGAACCAGAACAAATAGATGGAAATTGGTATAGATTATATTTATATGATCCTAATAATCCATATAAAGAACCAGTGAAGGATAAAAGTAACATAGCTAGTTATTATAATAACGCGGAGAATAGATATGTAGATCTAAATGTAAAGAATGGTCATTATAGAATTGCAAGTGCGGTTAATTCTTCCGGGGAGAAAAATATAGTTGGCTATGATGGAAATACATTTATCAAAGGTAGCTATATAACATTTTTTAATCCGGAATATCTTCCAAATGTCGCAAATGTTAGAGCTACATATTTTTCATCGAATAGATTTGCGCTCGGATATTCGGCTGATAATATTGAGGTAACAGATACATCTGGTGCAACTCTTTTCAAAATTGAAGATGGTGTAGTATCCGTTGTTGATGAATCTATAGAGTATATTCCTCAGATGGGTTATTACGAGGGAATGAATGAATATATTCAAACTGGTAATATATGGCTAAGAACTAATAATTACAAAGTAAAGATTAGTGATGGTTGTGTTTCATTCCGAGGCAAGGGTAATTATGCTGGGGTTCGCACAGATGGAAACATAAGTGTCAGCAGTGAAGATTCATCTAAGTTACATATTGAATCTGATAAACCTGAGAATGTAAATATTGTCATTGAAGAGACAGATAATGACGATTACACGTCTATCAACACGGATATGGTTGTAGATGATTCCGGAGCTGATATTTCATTAAATGATAATAAGGTTGATATCGAAACGGATGATAATCAAACTATAGATATAAATGTAATTACTCCGGATAATGAAAAAGATATTGAAGATATAGATACTAGGGATGTTAAAGATTATGATGTGACATCCAATAATAATTCTGGTGATAATGGTTCTGGCAAAGGTGGCAATAACGGTAAAGGTGGAAATGGAAATAAAGGCGGCAACGGAAATAAATCCAAGAGTCCATACAAAGTTGGTATGACTGTATCCACAAGTGACAAGAAGGGTGTTTATAAGATCACAAGTATTGATAGGCTTGGGAACGCAAATGTTTCTTATCTCAGACCTGTAAAGAAAACGTTCACAAGTGCTTCTATTCCTGCAACAGTTAAACTTCCAAATGGAAAGAGTGCTAAAGTAACGTCTATTGCGGCAAATGCATTTAAAAAGAATAAAAAACTGAAAAAAGTTGCTATTGGTGCAAACGTTACATCTATTGGAGGAAATGCGTTCAGTGGATGTAAGAAGTTGAAATCTATAGTTATAAAGACAACGGAGCTTGGCAATAAGTCTATAGGAAAGAAGGCATTCAAGGGTATCTACAAGAAAGCAGTATTCAAATGCCCGAAGAAGAAAAAATCAGTTTATAAGAAATTGCTGAAGAAAGCCGGAGCGCCTAAGAAGTCGAAATTCAAATAAAGAAAGTGGTTATATAATGACAGAAATAGAGAGACTTAAAGAAGTAGTGGAAAAGCTCAGAGCTGAGGATGGATGTCCATGGGATAAGGTTCAGACACATTCGAGTCTGAAACCCACCTGTATTGAAGAAGCGGCTGAGGTTATTTGCGGAATTAATATTCTTGAAAAGACAGGTGATCCTGACAATCTTAAAGAAGAGTTGGGAGACCTACTTCTGCAGGTAATGTTTCACTCAGTAATAGCTGAAGAGGAAGGGCTGTTTACCTTTGATGATGTTGCAAAGGTTGTTTCTGACAAGATGGTAAGAAGACATCCTCATGTCTTTTCCGGAGTAGATTATAATTCTGATGAGGAAAGAAAAGCTGATTGGGAAGAGATTAAAAAGGCAGAAAAAGAAGGCAAGGAATGGCAGGAAGCGTTTCTGAAAGATGCTATGAAGGAAGCGACAGAGCTTATAGAAAGAGCGAAGGAGAGAAAAGGATATGAATAATAATGAATACTATGATCCTTATCAGCCGCCAAGTGGTATGCAGTATCAGGATCCGCAGTACCAACAGCCGCAATTCCAACAGCCGGCATACCAGCAGCCCCAGTATCAGCAACAACAGCCTCAGTATCAGCAGCAATATATGCAGCAACAGCAGGTGCCTCAGTTGAGAGAGCCTCAGATGCAGGGTTCATATCATAATCCTTATCAGAATCAGTTTGTGCAGCCTCTTACACCGGAATATTCAGTACAGGCATACAGAAATTATCTGTCGAAGATGGAATCTGCAGCAACCCTATGGCTGATCATTGGAATTATTCAGATAGTGATAGGAGTATTTACAGCAGTAATCATCTGGGGATTTGTTCTGATAGGTATTGGGATCTGGAATATTGTTCAGAGCAGTTCCGAGAAAAAGGCAGTAAGGCATTTCAGACAGACCTCCTCCGGAATAACCAGATTTGTTGATACGCAAAGTTCAGGTATCGGTGCATTACTGGTCAACATTTTTCTAGGTGCATGGCTTGGAATAATTGCTGCAGCAATGGATATGAGTGCAAGAACCTACGGACAGAATAACCGTGCGGCATTACTTGAAGTAGAGAAAAACGGATGGTTATAATATCCTTCAAAATAATTAATAATTAAAAATAATAAATATAATAAATATCTATACACAAAAGGAGACAAAAATATCATGGCAATTAACTTTAACACAAACTCAGTTTTTAATCTGAAACCAATCGATCCAAACAATGTAAGAAATGAAGTGCAGGGACTTCTTGTTCAGGATGAACAGATTCTCTATGCTTTCCAGTCTGTGAGAGATCAGCTTGTATTTACAAATATGAGAATTATTGCAATAGATGTTCAGGGTATTACAGGAAAGAGAAAATCTTTTGCAACAATGCCTTATTCAAAGATACAGTATTTCGAGATTCAGACACCGGGCTTTGTAGAGCTCTTCCCTGATTCAGAACTGTTCCTTATGTTCTCAAGTGGATTTACCGCAAAGTTTGAATTCAAAGGAAAGGTTGATATCGGTGCCATAGGAAGACTTATTTCAGCTTATTGCATGAGATAAAAAAATGTATGTGATAAAGAAAAAACCGGGACAAAATTGATATGTACCCTCTTTACTGGACAAACCAGTAAGGAGGGTATTTTTATGCGTTACAGTTATGAGTTTAAAAGAAAATGTGTGGAGTTATATCATCGTGGAGAATATCCAGATACTCCTGATGGAGTAAAAGAAAATAGTTTTCATAATAAAATACGTGAATGGGTTAGGATTGAAGAATCTAATGGTCTTGAAGCATTACGACACAATAATCAGAATAGATCGTGGACTCCAGATGAACGCTATGCCTTAGTTGCGCAAGTTTTAGCTGGTGAATCTTACAGAAAAGTTGCTTTTTCAGTTGGGATTGAGGATGGTCTACTATATCAATGGGTTCGCAAGTATAAGATTTATGGTTACAATGGACTTATACCAAAACAGAAAGGGCGTAAGTCAAAGGACCCAGATATGAAAAAAGTTGGAACCAGAAAACCTCCAAAGCCCAGTGAATCTGAGTACGAAGAACTGATTCGATTAAGAGCTGAGAATGAATACATGAAAGCTGAAATCGAAGTAATAAAAAAAGAGATCGCCTTGAGAGAAGAAAAGGAAGCTGCGCGACTCAAGGCGAAAAAGCAGCAATCATCAAGGAACTCAGAGAAAAAGGATACCAACT
>JAILMQ010000092.1 GCA_024692605.1 Eubacterium sp. | reverse complement strand
ACTTCTCATTCATTCCGCCGGTAATATCTTATGGCAAGAATATAGTGGGCTTATCAACCCTTGGAGACTGCACGGTAATGACCATACATAGAATCAAAAATGTGTGAAATCACAACTGGCAGGAGTAGTGAAAATTTGATATAGTTGTTGAGTGTGAATTTACATATGCAAAAATTGTAAATATGTAAGAAATCAACAAATTAAGAAAAGGACTTAAAACAATGACTAAAAAAGAGATAAATGAGATCAAATCACTATTTGACACAATTCAGGATTGTGGTATTTCCAGGCTTGCAGGCTGCTATGTTGATGGGGATGGAAATAAGGTTAAGACATTTAATGATTCTTTCCTGAATCTTCCCGAGGAGGAAATGTATAAGTACCTGGAAATATTCAGAAAAACACTTTCGGGTACGCCGGGTAAGAACCTTTTGGATATGAGCTTTGTGAACTCCGGAGAGGAAAATTCTGACAACTTAAATACTTCCTACGGAAAGGGAATGCTCCAGAAGATAAGAAAATCCGAACTGAAGGATGAGGCTGTATTAGAGGATTTCTATGATAAAGTAATCGAGACTTATGATTATGTAGGAAATTATCTGATCCTTCTTATTCATCAGACTTATGATATCCCGGGAATGACAACAGATGGGATAGAGATGGATGATTCATCCGATGAAATCTATAGTTATATATTATGCAGCATCTGCCCGATGAAGCTTACAAAGCCGGGACTTGGTTTTGATGATGACCTTGGTGAGATTCATACGCTTAGGCAGATATTTGCAGTTGAACTTCCGGATAACGGATTCCTGTTCCCGTCGTTTAATGACAGAAGTACTGATGATAATGAGGTGCTTTATTCCAGCAGAAAAACAGATAAGCTGCAGGAGAACTTTATCGAGAAGGTGCTGGATGTTACAGCGACGCTTCCGGCAAAACAGCAGAAGGAAGGCTTTACAGAATTCGTATCAGATGTTCTTGGGGAGGAGTCGAATATTGAGACAGTCCTTTCCATTCAGGAGAATCTGAAGGAAACAGTTAATAATAAGAAGTCAGAGGCTGAGGGCGAAACCATATTCTTTGATAAAGATTCTATGAGAAATGTATTTGAAAAGAGTGGCGTGTCTGAAGAAAGACTTGAGGTCTTTGACAAGAAGTTTGACCAGCAGTTCGAAAAGCAATTCGAAAATGCACCTAATATAAAGGTTGAGGAAAAGCTCTTTGCTGATAATATTGCACCGGTGAGAAACTTCGAAGTCAGAAACAAAAACATGCTGCTCAGGGTAAAGAGTAAGCATGCAGATATAATAGATACAAGAGTTATTGATGGAAAGAAATGTCTGGTAATCGAGCTTACAGATGACCTGACAGTAAACGGAATCCCGGTAAATTGATAAACAGAATTCCACTAAATTATAAAAGGAACAGGCTATGAAAGAGTTTTATATTGATAGTGACGGAATCCGTCTCCATGCAAAACTGGATAAGGCAGAGGGTGTAGAAAAAGGACCGCTGTGTATCTTGATTCATGGGTTCACAGGACATATGGAAGAAGATCATATAATTGCAGCTCAGAAAGCGATGAACGACGTCGGGGTTGCAGTACTTCGTGTGGAAATGTATGGCCACGGAGGTAGTGATGGTGAGTTTAAAAACCACACACTTTTTAAGTGGATGACAAATGCCCTTTCGGTGGTAAATTACGCAAGGTCACTGGATTTTGTAACGGATCTTTATCTGTGTGGTCACTCCCAGGGCGGGCTTCTTACAATGCTGATGGGCGGCATGTGCTCCGATATCTTCAAAGGTATTATTCCTATGTCTCCCGCATGGAATATTCCGGAGATGGCAAGAGAAGGAAATATGTTGGAGATTGAATTTGATCCCCAAACCATTCCGGAAGTTCTTACTAAAGAGGGGCTGGAATTGTCCGGTGATTATGTGCGGGTGGCACAGACCATACATCCGGAAAATGAAATCGCAAGATTCGAGGGACCGGTACTTATAATTCATGGGGATGATGATAAAACAATTCCATATGAATATGGGGTAAAGGCTAAGATGCTTTACAAAAATGCAAAGCTTGTCACTATTCATGGTGCAGATCACTGCTTTGAAATGCACCTTGAGGAATTGGAAAATGCAATTAAAGATAATTTTTCTTATCTCATATAGATGATTATAAAAAAACGGAGAATGCGGTGAAGGATAATAATAATGACAACAGAATAGAAGAACAGAAGATCGTAAACAATCTGTCCCGTGTTGGGATTTTAGGAAACATATTCCTTGCACTTTTCAAGATGGTTGCGGGTGTTTTCGGAAAATCCGGCGCCATGGTTTCTGATGCGGTTCATTCACTTTCAGACGTGTTTGCTACATTTATTGCTTATATAGGTGTGCGGCTTTCAAAACAGCCGGAGGATGATGATCATCCATACGGACACGAAAGATTTGAATGTGTGGCTTCCCTCATACTGGGAATCGTGCTGGCAGGTACCGGACTTGGAATCGGATATGCGGGGGTTCAGAAGCTTTTTTCTGATGAAAAGATAGCTATACCAACTATGCTTCCACTGGTTGCAGCCATTGTATCGATAGCAGTAAAAGAAGGAATGTTCTGGTACACGATGTACTATGCAAAGAAGCTGGATTCATCAGCCTTTAAGGCCGACGCCTGGCATCATCGTTCAGATGCGATATCGTCAGTGGGTTCGTTTATCGGTATTGGTATGGCTAAGCTTGGATTCCCTATAATGGATCCCATAGCAAGTATAGTTATATGCCTATTCATCATTAAAGTCGCATATGATATATCAAAGGATGCCATCGACAAGATGCTGGACAAATCCTGCGATAAGGAATATGAGCAAAGACTTAGGGAATTCATCGAAAAGCAGCCGGGGGTTATCCGGATCGATATGCTCCATACCAGACTGTTTGGAAATAAAGTTTACATCGATCTTGAGATTGCGGCTAAGAATGATATGTCGCTTATTGAAGCACATGACATCGCTGAAAATGTGCATGACAATGTTGAAAAAGAATTTTCTGATGTGAAGCATATAATGATACATGTAAATCCGGAAATGTAATGACAAGCCATTGATGACAACTAAGTGGTTTTATGTTACATTTAAAGAAGTTTGATGTTTTAAATCTAACTAAATAAAAGATGGGAGAAGAAGCTTATGGGAAAAACTCTTCAAGACATTCAAAACCTGATCAAAGATCAGGGAATCAAGATGGTGGATTTTAAACTTACAGACATCGACGGACGTTGGCGCCATCTTAGTATTCCGGCAGAAAGACTGACCGAAAGTACCATGGAACATGGTATCGGATTTGACGGAAGTAACTATGGATATGCACCTATTGAAAACAGTGATATGGTTTTCATTCCAGTGCTTGATTCAGCAGTAGTTGATACCTACGCATCAGTTCCGACACTCTCGATGATCGGCGATGTTAAGGTTATCGATCTTCCGAAAAACAGACCATTCGATCAGTATCCGAGAAATGTAGCAATCCGTTCACTTGAGTACATGAAGGAACTTGGGGTTGCAGATCAGATGATCATCGGACCGGAGTATGAGTTTTATCTTTTCGATTCAGTACGTTATAGTACTGATTATTACAACATGTTTACTGAGATCTTTACACCTCAGGCCGCATATGCATCAGGTGATCCTGACAGCAATAACGGTTATCAGGTTCAGCCGGGTGCCGGATATCACAATCCGCTTCCTACTGATATAAGAAATGATCTCCGTAGCAAGATGTGCCTTGCAATGGCTGATTGGGGAGTTGATGTTAAGTATCATCACACAGAGGTCGGTGGAAGCGGACAGATGGAAATCGAAGTTGAGCTGGGGGATATGCTTAAACTTGCAGATGATACAATGTCAGCTAAATACGTTATTAAGAATGAGGCAGTTAAGGATGGTATAACAGCTACATTTATGCCAAAGCCACTTGCAGATGAAGCTGGAAATGGTATGCATGTTCACATGCTTCTCTTTAAAGATGGCAAGCCAGTATTCTATGATAAGGATGGCTATGCACAGCTTAGTCAGGAAGCACATTGGTTTATGGGTGGTCTGCTTTCACATGCAAGATCAATCTGTGCTATAACTAATCCTTCAACCAATTCATATAAGAGACTTGTTCCGGGATTTGAGGCGCCGGTTACAATCGGATATGCAATGAGCAACCGTTCAGCAGTTATCCGTATACCTGCTTATGCAAAGACGCCTGAGACAAAGCGTTTTGAGCTGCGTAATCCGGATGCAACCTGCAATCCTTATTATGCATATGCTGCAATCCTTATGGCCGGACTTGATGGTATCAAAAATAAAATCGATCCACACGAGAAGGGCTGGGGACCATATGATTTCAACCTGTACAAGCTTACAGAAGAAGAAAAGGCTAAGCTTACAGGACTTCCTTCAAGTCTTGATGAGGCAATCGCTGAGCTTGAGAAGGATCATGATTATCTTACAGCAGGAGGAGTATTCCCA
>JAILMQ010000006.1 GCA_024692605.1 Eubacterium sp. | reverse complement strand
AAACGGGTGTTTGTTGATAAATTGCATTAAACAGCTGTTTTTGTGCAAGTTGCACAATAAAAGTCTTGAGTGGTTGACTATAATACACATAATAATATGTAAACCAATGTGGATAACTACAACGATAAAGCAAGTAAATATGGGTTATTAACAAAGTTATCAACATTATCCACATTTTTACAGTGGACATAATCCGTCATTGAAATTATTAAAATTTCGTAACATCTTACAAATTTTCAGTAAATGAAGAGCAGTTTGACAGGATAATAGAAAATATTTTTGAGTATAATGTGTCTGAATAATTAAACTGTGTATATAGAAATAATCTTCTTCCAAAACACCATGGATTATGGTACAATTTATATACGTATAGGAGATGAAACAGGGGTTATCTCGTATGCGAAGTCTAGCGAGAAGGAGAACAATACTATGAATTACATAATTTCAGGAAAAAACATCGACGTAACTGAGGGTTTAAGACAGGCTATATATGATAAGCTTGGCCGTCTTGAGAAGTTCTTCAATGAAGATACTAATGCACAGGTTACTCTATCTGTAGAAAAGGAGAGACAGAAGATAGAGGTTACAATCCCTATGAAGGGACATATAATCAGAGCTGAACAGACAAGTGATGACATGTATGTATCTATCGATATGGTTGCTGAGACAATTGAGCGCCAGGTTGTTAGATATAAGAAGAAGATAATAGATCAGAATCAGGATGCAGCTTTCTTCCAGGATAGATTCCTTGAAGAAGAGGATGAGGAAGAGTATGATGAGATTCAGATAATCAAAAGCAAGAGATTTGCAATTAAGCCTATGTATCCGGAGGATGCATGTGTGCAGATGGAGCTTTTGGGACATAACTTCTACGTATTCCGCAATGCTGAAACTGATGAGGTAAATGTTGTTTATAAGAGAAAGGGTAATACATACGGACTCATCGAGCCTGAGTATTAAAGATTATTTTCAACATAAATAAATATTAACAGACGTTTATAATGAACAACCGCCCGACGAATTAAGTTACGTCGGGCGATTTGTTCGGAAAAATATCAAACCACGGAAAAGAGAGGTATTAAGAAGTGAGAGGGAAAAAACTGATTATCAATAGAGTAGTGTCAATACTTTTGATTATTTTTATTACGCTTCAATGTATTCCTAAGATGGCATCTATGGAATATGTAAATGCGGCAGAGGACAGTCTCACATCAACAAAGGGTGTGTATTGGTTTGATCCTCATGAGGTGGGAAAAGATCTGACAGATACATTTATCTATGATGAAAATCTTCTTAAGGGGGATTCCAAGGCTTACAATCAGAAGCTTGCCACAATGACCTTCGAGCTTGCGGTAGCATCCATAAGTAGTGAGCGTGAGCCAAGAACAGTAGAAGGCTATAAAAATAAAAGCCGTAATCTCCGTGCTTATCTGGAAGATAATGGATTTGTTGATTTTGAAACAAATCAGTATTATAAAGAAAAAATGACCACATCTACTATGGGAGCGGCAGTTGCTCACAAGAAGATAGTTGATGGCGGTAAGGAATATACACTTCTTGCCATAGTTCCCAGGAGTGCAGGCTACGAAGCGGAATGGGGCGGTAACTTTGTTCTCGGAGAGAAGGAAGATCACGCCGGCTTCAGAAACGGAAAGGATATAGTCCTTGATTTCGCAAAGAAATATATCGCAAAGTACAAAATCAGTGGTGATATCAAGGTGTGGACCTCAGGCTACAGCAGAGGTGCAGGTGTAACCAATCAGGTTGCAGCAAGTCTTATTGATAATCCTAAGGCTGCTTTGGGAAACAGTATAAGTCTTACTCCGGGAAATCTGTATTGCTATACCTTCGGAACTCCAAAGAGTGCAGGTGATCCGGACTCTATGTATGATAATCCGACAGGAAGCAGATTTGATTATATTCATAATACCTGGCAGGCCTATGACTTAGTATCAGTCGTACCTCCAAAGGGTTTTGGGTTCGAAAGATATGGTAAAAACTTTACTTATGCAAAGCCTGAAAACAAGGCAAGAATGCTTAATTTTCTTAAAGATACCAACCCGGCAGTATATGATATATATATGAACGGAGGAGATCCGGATCAGTTTAAGACCAAGACACTTGATATAAAAGCTTTAATAGATAACAGAGAATTAAAAATTACAGATGATGATAATTCTTATCTTCCGCCTACACAGGAAGAATTTATGGCACTGATGGAAGAATCTCTTCAGGAGGCCGTAAAAAACAGAAATGTATATGTAAATGGAGGTTACCAGGATGCCCTGGAGCATTTTGTCAGCTACTTTATGACGAATACGAGTAATATTCCCGTAGCCCTGCAGGGTGCAAAGGATAGTGGTCTTGCTATTCCTATGCTGGTAACGATGTACTTATCCTCTATGACTGAAAGATATAGTACAACAAACTTTGACGAAAAAACAAAGGATGAAATCGAGAAGGCGATTGAAAGCCTTGAAAAAGCAATAGCAGAAAAGAAGGCTGCGGGTGAAGAGGTTCCACAGGAATTAATCGATAAGGTTGCTGAGCTTAAGCAAAAATTAAGTACTGCTGCTACATGGAGTAATGTCTCCGATATTCTGTGGGAGATTACAGCTATTTTGTATAGAGTAGCAATGCAGAAAGGGCTTTCCGACTGCGGTCTGGATACAGATGATAAAGAGCTTTATGACAAGATGACAAGTCAGAGTGATGCCAGGGCAATGACCCGTATACTTGCCTATCTGGCACTCTATGATAAAAATCAGACCGATAAGGTTATAAGCCTTACCACTGTTTCACAGCAGGTAAAGCATTTAGCTACATTTGCGGGTAATGCGAAAAGCTTTATGAGACCTCATAATAATGAGGTAATTCTTTCCTGGCTTCGTACTCTGGATAGCAGTTATGATGATTTTGTAAAGGAAAATAATGCTCAGATAGCAGGATATAGAAGATTATATATTGAAAGACCGGAAGGTGTTACTGTTACAGGAACCATAAAAGATGAATCAGGAAAAACAGTTGCTGAGTTTAAGAATGACAGTATAACTTCAAGAAGTGATAAGTGGATTGGTATTACCACCTGTGACAACGGAAACTGGTTAAGGATTCCACTGGATAAAACATATAAGATAGACCTAAAAACTAATAAGGATACAAAGCTTAATCTTAAAGCAACTGAGTATGAGGTATATTCTAATCAGGAAGTCCGCACAGAAACAAAGGATAAAAAATACGATTGGTCCGGTTTCGATATTAAGACAACCGACACCGTAACTTGGGTTATATCTGCAGTAACCTCCGGAACGGACGGAAATTATAAGCTTGCATCAAATGCTGAGTACTATATAGAAAAACCTGAAACACCTGCAGCAAAGCAGATTCTTGTTGCCAAGGGTATTTCAAAGAATAAAACATCTGTAAACATTTCATGGAACAAGATAAAAGGAGCCGATCGCTACGCAGTTTATTTTGCCAGATGCAAGAAAAACTCTGAAGATGATGACGACAGCACAAAGCTTAGCAAGGTAAAAACTCTTAGCGGCACAAAGCTTACATGGAAGGTAAAGGGGCTGAAAAAGAAAACCGCCTACAGATTCAGGGTAGTTGCACTGAAAAAAGTAAATGGAAAATACAAAAAGATATGCACCAGCCGGATAGGACATTTTGTTACAGGCAATGTAAAGGGAAGATATACTAATCCCAAGAGTATCACCGTCAAAAGCAAGCTGAGTGTGAAGGTTTCCAAAAAGGCAAGGATAAAGGCGACTGTAAAGAAAGAGAAGAAGAATAAGAAGCTGATGACAACTCATACAAGCCTTCTCAGATATACAAGTAATAATGAGAAGGTTGCAACAGTTAATTCCAACGGAGTTATAAAAGGAAAATCCAAGGGTACATGTGTTATTTATGTACAGAGTATAAACGGAATCTGGAAAACAGTAAAAGTAACTGTAAAATAACAGAATAATTAAAGAAATAGGGGGCTGATATAGTTGATATCAGCTCCCTTTTGTGCTATTATATCATGGTTATTACCCTGATAACGGTTGTGATAGCACATAATTATAGTAGAAAAAATTTTATTTTATAAGAATTTGGAGGAAAAAAGATGTCACTTACCGATAAAATATTTGGTACACATAGTGACCGCGAACTGAAGAAAATTAAGCCTCTTGTGGATAAGATCCTTGCCTTAGATGAGGACATGCAGAAGCTTTCAGATGATGAGCTTCGTGCAAGAACAGGTGAATTCAAGGAAAGACTTGCCAATGGTGAGACACTTGATGATATTCTTGTTGATGCATTTGCCACAGTAAGAGAGGCTGCTTACAGAGCTATCGGTCTTAAGCCATTCCCAGTTCAGGTAACCGGTGGTATCATACTTCACCAGGGCCGTCTTGCCGAGATGCGTACAGGTGAAGGTAAAACCCTTGTTTCCACAATGCCTGCATATCTTAATGCACTTGAGGGAAAGGGTGTTCATATCGTAACAGTAAACGACTACCTGGCTAAGCGTGATGCGGAGTGGATGGGTAGCGTTCACAGATTCCTTGGTCTTACTGTTAGTGCAATCATGCATGACTTCTCAACAGAAGAAAGACAGGAAGCCTATAACGCAGATATTACATATATCACCAATAACGAACTTGGTTTCGATTATCTTCGTGACAACATGGCGGTTTATAAGGAGAAGCTGGTTCAGAGAGGTCTTCATTATGCCATCATCGATGAGATCGACTCCATCCTTATTGATGAGGCCAGAACCCCTCTTATCATTTCCGGTCAGAGTGGAAAGTCCACAGAGATTTATAAGATGTGCGACTACCTGGCAAGACGTATGCAGAGAGGTACTGCTTCTACTGAAATCAGTAAGATGGATTCCATCATGGGAACAGAGATAGAGGAAGACGGTGATTATCTTGTAAACGAGAAGGATAAGTTCATTGTATTCACCGAGCAGGGTGTTAAGGAGATAGAGCAGTTCTTCCATATAGAGAACCTGACAGATCCTGAGAATATTGAGATTCATCATACAATGCTTCAGGCAGTAAAGGCTCATGCCCTTATGCACCGTGATCAGGACTATGTTGTCAAGGATGACGAGGTACTTATCGTAGACGAGTTCACCGGACGTATTATGCCGGGACGTAGATTCAACGAAGGTCTTCATCAGGCTATTGAAGCTAAGGAAAATGTTAAGGTTAACAGAGAGAGTAAGACTCTGGCAACTATTACATTCCAGAACTTCTTCAATAAATACGACAAGAAGGCAGGTATGACAGGTACTGCCCAGACAGAGGAAGTTGAGTTCCGTGAGATCTACGTAATGGACGTTGTTGTAGTTCCTACAAACAAGCCGATAGCAAGAATAGATTATAACGATTCGATATTTAAGACCAAGAAGGAAAAGCTGGATGCCATCATCAACGCTGTAGTTGAATCACATGAAAAGCAGCAGCCTGTACTTGTAGGTACAGTAAATATCGATTCATCAGAAGAAATCAGTAAGCTTCTTAAGAAGAGAGGCGTTAAGCATAATGTGCTGAATGCTAAGTATCATGAGCAGGAGGCTGAAATCGTTGCACAGGCAGGTCGTGCCGGAGCGGTTACCATCGCTACTAACATGGCAGGTCGTGGTACTGATATTACTCTTGGTGGAAATGTAAAACATATGATTCCGGATATTCTGAGGAGTCATCATATAAAGGAAGAACAGGCTACACCTGAACAGAGAGCTGATGCTGAGAAAGAAGCACAGGCAATAGTTGATAAGGAAGCAGAGGTTGTTAGAGCAGCCGGCGGACTTAAGGTTATCGGTACTGAGAGACATGAGTCCCGTCGTATTGATAATCAGCTCCGTGGACGTTCAGGACGTCAGGGAGATCCGGGTGAATCAAAGTTCTACCTGTCACTTGAAGATGATCTTATGAGACTCTTCGGTTCTGAAAGAGTTATGAAGGTTTATGATGCTCTTAAGATTCCTGAAGGAGAAGAGATAGAGCATAAGACAATAACTAACTTCGTTGAGAAGGCTCAGAAGAAGATCGAGTCCAACAACTTTGCCATAAGAAAGAACCTGTTAGAGTACGATCAGGTTAATAATGAGCAGAGAGAAGTAATCTATGCAGAGAGACGCAAAGTTCTTGATGGTGAGAACATGCATGATACCATCAAAGAGATGATCGAAGATACTGTAGATTACTATGTTGGAAGAGTATGTTCTTCAGAAATCGATCCTTCAGAATGGGATATGAAAGAGCTTAACGATATGCTCAAGCCTATTGTTCCATTTGAAAATATAGAGCTTTCTGAAAATGAAAAGAATAAGGGTAATGCTGAAGGTCTTAAGAACAGACTTAAGGAAGAAGCCCTTGAAATGTATGAGAAACGCTGCGAAGAGGAATTCGAAAGCGAAGAGCAGGTTAGCGAAATAGAGCGAGTAATGCTGCTTAAGACTGTTGACAGGAAGTGGATGGACAACATCGACGACATGGAACAGCTTCGTCAGGGTATCGGACTGCAGGGATACGGTAACAGAGATCCGGTAGTTGAATACAAGATGGCAGGATATGAAATGTTCAATGACATGATTTCTTCTATTAAAGAAGAGATAACAAGAATCATGTTCCATGTAAGACTCCAGCCAAGAGAAGAAGTTAAGAGAGAACAGGTTGCTAAAGAAACCGGAACAAATAAAGATGAGACTTTAAAGAAAGAGCCGACAAAGCGTAAAGCTAAGAAGATCGGACGTAATGATCCATGTCCTTGTGGCAGTGGACAGAAGTATAAGAATTGTTGTGGAAGAGCATGATTTTCGTAGAAAATCTTGCGCAGTAGGACCAGCTGCATAGCAGCTGTGTCCGTAGTAAGCCGCAGTGCCAGAAAGGCACTTGGGTGCCTTCCTGGGCAGGCGGCGTATACTGTTGTATAATTGAACAAAATTAGAAAGGTGGTGAGGGTGTGCTTGAGTTAGATGAGTATAAGATGGAACTCGGAAAGTACAAGACACCGCTGGCGGAAGTGAGGGATTCACTTTGACATTGCCGGCAAGGAAAAAAGAATTGCCGAGCTTGAGGCAGGAATGGAAGCACCGGATTTCTGGGATGATGTTGAAAAATCAGGCCAGATAATGAAGGAGATAAAAGGTCTTAAGGGAACCATTGAAAGGTTTTCTGAGATGCAGACCTCATATGAAGACATTTCCACTATGATTGAAATGGCGGAAGAGGAAAATGATGAGGACCTTATAAAGGAAACCGGCGAGATGCTGTCTGCATTTATTAAGAACTTTGAAGCTTTCCGTATTGAGACCCTGCTGTCAGGTGAGTTTGACACTAATGACGCAACTGTAAAAATAAATGCCGGAACCGGTGGAACTGAGGCCTGTGACTGGGTAAGCATGGTTTACAGGATGTATACCAGATGGGCTGAAAGTCATGGTTTCACTGTAACTGTGCTGGATATTCTGGATGGTGATGAAGCCGGAATTAAAACGGTTACATTTCAGGTAAGCGGATATCATGCATATGGTTATCTGAAGTCTGAGCATGGAGTTCACAGACTGGTAAGAATATCTCCTTTTAACGCTAACGGAAAGAGACAGACTTCCTTCTGTGCGGTAGAGGTTCTTCCGGTTATAGATGATGCTGTTAATATAGAAGTAAATGATGATGAGCTGAGAATAGATACCTACAGAGCCAGTGGCGCCGGAGGTCAGCACATTAACAAGACTTCTTCTGCAATTCGTATAACACATATTCCTACAGGAATTGTTGTACAGTGTCAGAATGAAAGATCTCAGCATCAGAATAAGGATCAGGCGATGAAAATGCTGATGTCTAAGCTGTATCTTCTTGAAAAAGAGAAGCAGCAGGAACAGATATCAGGAATTAAGGGTGATGTTATGGAGGTAGGATTCGGTAGTCATATCAGATCTTATTTCCTCCAACCATATACACTGGTTAAGGATTCCAGAACGGGATGCGAAACCGGAGATGCATATAAAGTTTTAGATGGTGGAATAGATGCATTCATCAATGCATATCTTTCCTGGATAGCCACCGGAAAAAATGAATGATCCGTCAACTAAGGGTCATACCCTTTTTGAATGGTAATTGAGTAATTAAGTGAGGATAGTATTATGGTAAATGTTGCAATACTCGGATACGGAACTGTAGGTTCAGGAGTGTTCAAGATAATCAATGACAACAACAGTCATATTGCAAGACGTGCCGGTGATGATATCAAAGTTAAGTACGTACTTGACCTTAGAGATTTCCCGGGAGATCCTGTTGAGGAGGTTCTTGTCCATGATGTAGATGTTATCATGGAGGATGAGGAAGTAAGTGTTGTTGTAGAGGTTATGGGTGGCGTTGAGCCGGCCTATACATTTGTCAAAAGAGCACTTATGGCAGGAAAAAGTGCCTGTACATCAAATAAGGAGCTGGTTGCAAAGCATGGCGCTGAGCTTCTTGAGATAGCAAAAGATAACAATGTGAATTTCTTCTTTGAAGCATCTGTAGGCGGAGGTATTCCTATTATCCGTCCTCTGATCGAGTGTCTCACAGTAGACCATGTGGAAGAAATTCAGGGAATAATGAATGGAACAACCAACTATATCCTTACAAAGATGGAGGATGAGGGAGCTGACTTTGATACAGTTCTTAAGGATGCTCAGGATAAGGGATATGCTGAGAGAAATCCTGAAGCTGATATCGAAGGCTATGATGCTTGTAGAAAGATAGCAATCCTTTCATCACTTGCATATGAAAAGCAGGTTGACTTTGAAGATATCTATACTGAAGGAATAACCAAGATAACAACAGTTGATTTTGATTATATGAAGAAGATCGGAGCTTCTATAAAGCTTCTGGGTCTTGCCAGAAAAGAAGTTGGAATAGCTTATTCCATGGTTGCTCCTTTTGTAATATTCCAGGATAATCCTCTTTACAATGTAAAGGATGTATTTAATGCGATCCTTATTAAGGGTGATATGCTTGGAGATGTAATGTTCTATGGTAAGGGTGCAGGTTCACTTCCTACAGCCAGTGCTGTTGTATCTGATGTTGTGGATGCTGTTAAGAGAACAGGAAACACAGCTATGGTTTACTGGAAGAATGAGAAGAGAATTCTCGGAAGTGTAGATGCATTTACAACACCTTATTTCGTAAGAGTTAAGGGAACAGGAATTGAATCAGAGATCCAGGATAAATTCGGAGAAGTTCAGTTTATCGAAGGTGATCCATCACTGGGAGAGACTGCTTTTATTACCAAAGTACTTTCTGGTTCTGAATATAATGATGCTGCTGCTTCATTTGATGTTGTAAGCAGAATCCGCGTAAGCAAGTAATACCCGTGGGAGGCGTTAGAAAAAATGCTAATAGTAAAGAAATTCGGAGGAACTTCTGTAGGTAACAGAGACCGTATCTTCAATGTGGCCAACAGATGTATCGAAGAATACAAAAAAGGAAATGATGTAGTAGTTGTTTTATCAGCTATGGGTAAGTACACAGATGTACTTATAGATATGGCAAAGGAGATTAATCCCAATCCTCCTAAAAGAGAGATGGATATGATCCTCACAACAGGAGAACAGCAGTCAGTTGCACTGATGAGTATGGCAATGGCTTCCTTGGGAGTGCCGGCTGTATCTCTGAATGCTTATCAGGTTGCAATGCATACAACAAGCGTGTATAGCAATGCAAGAATAAAAAGAATAGACACAGAGAGAATTAAAAATGAATTAGAGCAGCATAAGATTGTAATAGTAACCGGATTCCAGGGTGTAAACAAATACGATGATTACACAACCCTTGGAAGAGGTGGTTCAGATACAACGGCAGTTGCTATAGCAGCGGCCCTGCATGCTGATCTCTGTGAAATATATACTGATGTAGATGGCGTATATACAGCAGATCCGAGAAAGGTTCCTGCAGCAAGGAAACTCAGTCAGGTTACTTACGATGAGATGCTGGAGCTTGCAACTCTTGGAGCGGGAGTGCTTCACAATCGTTCTGTAGAGCTTGCTAAAAAGTATGGTGTAAGACTGGTAGTAAGATCCAGTCTGAACACAAATGAAGGAACCATCGTTAGGGAGGGAAGTAAGATGGAGAAAATGATAGTTAGCGGTGTTGCCGCAGATCCGGATGCTGCCAGAGTTGCTGTAATCGGTCTTAAGGATGAGCCGGGAGTTGCATTTAAACTCTTTAATGCACTGGCAAAACAGAATATAAATATTGATATGATTCTTCAGTCAATCGGACGTCATGGAAAGAAGGATATATCCTTTACATGTACTGATGAAGACGCTGATATTGCTAAGAAGATAATTGAAGATCAGATGGACTTCGAAGAAATCGATGTAGATAAGAAGGTTGCAAAGGTTTCTATAGTAGGAGCCGGAATGCAGACAAATGCCGGTGTTGCAGCTAAGATGTTTGAAGCTCTGTTTGATGCAAATATCAACATTCGTATGATTTCAACATCTGAAATCAGAGTTACAGTACTTATTAATGAAAAGAATACAGAACGTGCCATGAATGCTATACATGACAAGTTTAATCTTGGAGATGAGTAAGGTAATAAAGTTAATACAGGTAAAAATATGAAAAATAAAAGTGCTATTGTTAAGGAAATGTACATAAAACTGCTGCCTATGGTCATTTTTCTCGCCTTTGTAGCAATCCTTATTTCAATAGTGCTTTTGCTTTTTACGGGAACAGTTGCAAAACTCCTTGGAGCTCCCGGTTATTCCGGAGGGAAAGAGCTGGAGCAAGCCTGATGGTACTTGTTGCAGAGTGATGATTTATTAAAGGGTGTCAAAGATGATTTGGCACCCTGATTATTATAATAGTCATGAGATTAAAACGAATTGAGAATACAAAACGTAATATTGTAACAGGAGAAATAGACAGATTTCTTGGAATACTGCTGCCCTTTATAGTAAGAACCATGATGATTCATCTTATGGGGGCGGAGTATCTGGGACTTACCAGCCTTTATTATTCTATTCTTCAGATGCTGAATATGGCGGAAATGGGATTTGGAGCGGCAATTGTTTACAGTATGTATAAGCCTATTGCTGAAAATGATACTGCAACAATTAATGCCCTTCTGAAGTTCTACAGAACCGTTTACAGGGTGGTAGGTATTGTTGTTACTGTAGTGGGAATTGCCATAGTTCCGCTGCTGCCGCATCTTATAAAGGATAAGGCTCCGGAGGATGTTAATATCTATATCGTTTATTCCATCTTCCTGAGTAATAATTTTCTGAACTGCTTTATCTATCCAAACCGGCGTGCACTTATTTCGGCTTTCCAGAGGGAGGATCTGAATCTGAGAATGCATATTGTTGTTCAGCTTATGATGTATGGACTGCAGATATTATTCCTGATTCTTGCAGGCGGATATTATCTCTATGTTCTGACAATTCCATTCCTTACAGTGTCTTATGCACTTCTTTGTAATCATCAGTTTAAAAAATACTTTGGTGAATATACGGAAGAAGGTTCGCTAAATACAGAAGTAAGGGAAGATATAAAAAAGCAGGTTGCAGGCCTTACTGTCAGAAGACTTGCAATGTATTCCAGGGACACCTTTGATTCAATGTTTGTATCTGCATACCTTGGTCTTGGGATAAATGCCATATATGGAAACTATTATTATGTTATGGATTCCATTGTCATGATAATGGCAGTAATAAGAAGCTCCATGGCAGGAGGCGTCGGTAACAGTATTGCTATGGACAGCGAATCGAAGAATATTAAAGATATGCACAGGATCAATTTCCTGTTTATGGTGGCCGGTGGATGGTGCACGGCATGTCTTTTATGCCTGTATCAGCCCTTCATGGGTATATGGGTTGGAGAAAAAATGAAGCTGCCCTTTTATATGGCGATTATTTTTTCTGCCTACTTTTATATTTTGAAGATGGGGGATATCCGTTCATTATATGCCGAGTCTGTAGGAATATGGTGGCAGGGCAGATATCTGGCGGTTTTTGAGGCAATTGCAAACATACTTTTAAACTGGATATTTATAAAGAATTTCGGATTATTCGGAATCGTACTGGCAACACTGATTTCTTATTTTATATTTAACTTTATAGGTGGTGCCTTTATCCTGTACAAGTACTACTTTAAGCACGAGAAGATATCCGTTTATTTCCTGAAAGAGGCGAAATATCTCATCGTTACAGCCGGTATTTGTGTAATTACCTATTTCATAACTTCCTATATTCCTGATAAAGGTATATTATTATTTATAGTTAAGGGAATCGTCTGTGCGATTGTTCCTTTTATTCTGTATGTACTTATATATATAAGATCAAAAGAATTTAAAGAAGCAGTTCCATTTTTAAAAGGACTTATTAATAGAAAGAGGACTGATAAATGAATCAGATAAAGATAATGGATTGTACCCTGAGAGATGGGGGTTGGGTAAATGGCTTCGACTTTGGCAGGGAAACAATGAGAGATATACTTGTATCAGATCAGTTTGCTGGTGCAGAGTTTGTTGAGCTGGGTTATCTCGACCAGTCAAAAGGAAGTTATCATGATAAGAGCATGTATGCGAATATTAATGCTTTGGAGGAAAGCTTCGAAAATGTAAGAAAAAACGATATTACCACCATAATGGTGATGATAGATTTCGGTAAGTTTGATGGGGATAAGCTTCCCAAAGTTAAAGACAGGGACGCAAGCATTATTGACGGAATCAGAGTATGCTTTCATAAAAAAAATATGAGAGAAGCTGTGGAATTCGGAAAGCAGATATTAAGTAAAGGATATAAGCTTTTTATTCAGCCTATGGTCATCAGCAGATATTCAGAGGATGATCTGAAGGAAATGATAGAAATGCTTCAGAAAGAACTACCGGAATTTAGTGCATTTTACATCGTGGACAGTTTTGGAACTATGGAAGAAAGTGAGATATGCGAAAAGCTGAGTATCGCAGATGAATATCTGGATCCGGAGATCATGCTGGGACTGCATACCCATAACAATCTTAATCTCTGCCTTGATAATTCGATTGCAGCCTGCAGAATGATCCACCAAGAAGATGATTCTTTATCATTAAAAAGAAAACTTCATAAGGACAGAATACTGATTCTTGACTGTACCCTTGACGGGCTGGGCAAGGGTCCGGGAAATCTGGTTCTGGAAGAAATAGTAGAATATCTGAATGAAAATGAAGGAAAGTCATATGATATTGATAGATTTCGGGAGCTTTCAGAGAGAAGGATAAAGCCGCTGAGGGATTTATATTCCTGGGGCTATGCTCCTGAGTATAAGCTTTGTTCAAGATATAAGGCTACTTCAACTTATGCAAAGGTTTTTTGCCATGAGAAGAAGAAATCCTTAAAGGATCTGGAAACTTTTCTGAAAAATATGTCCGATAATAAAAAAGATTCTTTTGACAGAAAATATTTAGAGGAATATATCAAAAAGAATAATCTTTAATTACCGGAGAGTAACTGGTAACGGGTGTGAATATGAATTACAGCAGTATAGACTTAATTAAAAATAAAATGAGTGAGGATGATATCAAGGTAATCAGCTTTGATGTTTTTGATACTCTTCTTGTAAGAAGAATCTGTACTGTTGATGATCTGTACAGACTTCTGAACAAAAAGTTCAGGAAACTGACTGATTCAAATCTTGATTTCGGAAAGGTCCGGATAGAGTCTGAGCAGGTGCTTCGCCGTGAAATAATCAGGGGCGAAAGAGATAAAGAGGATTTCTTCATAGATGAAATATATGATCTGATATCAAGAGATTATCAGATTCCGGCGGAAGTTTCCGGGGAGATGCTGCAGGAAGAGCTTAGTATTGAGAGGGATGTCTGCTTTCAGAGAAAGAGCGGAAAAACACTTTTCGATTTTGCAAAAACCACCGGTAAAAAGATCATAATGGTTTCGGATATGTACCTTAGGAAGGAACATATAGAAGATCTTCTCAGAGCAAATGGCTATGAAGGCTATGATGATATTTTTGTGTCATCAGAGGTGGGGCTCAGAAAAACCACGGGACATCTTTATGAATATGTTGCCAAAGCCGTCAACGTATCTCCTGACAGAATATTCCATATCGGAGATAATCCACAAAATGACATTGAAAATGCAGAGAAAAAAGGTTTTAATACAGCCTGGCTGCCATCCACATTTAGCTGTTATATGTCGCATGGATGTGCACATCAGGCTGAAAAAATGTGCAAGGATCTTGTAGACTGGGAGGTGTCGGTTTCTGAGCCGGGAGTATCCGTATCCAGACAGATGGCTGCAAATATGTATTTTGATGATCCATTTCGTATATATGACGATGAATCAGATTATAATGCTGACCCATATTTTGTAGGATATGCGGCATTGGGTCTGCATGTTCTTGCTTTGACAAAGTGGATAATCGATCAGCTTAGGCGGGATAATGCTGAGAAGATTATATTTCTTGCGAGAGATGGATATCTTCCCATGAAAGTTTATGAAATGATCAGAGAAAAGCATCTGGATATCCCTAAAGCTGAGTATCTTCATACATCACGTATGGCAGTTCTTCCTGCCATAGTAAAAACCCCTGAAGATTTATTTCAGATTCCTATTGATAAACGCTATCATACCCCCGAGAAATTTCTTGAAAAGATTGATTTCTGTGCAAAGGAAAATGCATGGGAAATCATGCAGGCAAATGGACGCTATAAGAATTATAAGAGCGGGGAGATATTAACTGCTGATGCTTTTCATGGATTTGTATCTGATTTTATAAGTTGTGCCTATGATAAAGATAAACATGAAAAGAATAAAAGGATTATTTCTGAGTATCTTCTGGGTAATAAAGAGTCAGCAATAACCGATAATTCAGTTCTGTTTGATTCCGGATACAGCGGAAGAATGACAAGTGCCATAAGGGATTTAACAGGAAAGCAGTTCCTGGTTTATTTTATTCATGTAAATGGTAACAGTTCATTTTTTAATGAGGCGATAGAAAATTATAAGATCAGGAGCTTTCTTGATTTCAGCCCATATATGGAGGCTGCTCTCAGAGAATATGCCTATCTGGAACCGGTGGCATCCTGTATAGGATATACCGAAGGAAAAGAAGCTATATTCGATGAAGGCCCTGATGAAGAATATAAGAAAACCGTTACGCTTATGCAAAAGGGTGCTCTTGATTTTGTGCGTGATTTTCTGGATACATTTGATAAGTATGAAAATGAAACGGAATTCAGAAGCTTAAGTGCTGCAATTCCATTTGAGGCATTTTTAAGATTCTGCTCAGAAAAAGATCGCCACATATTTGACGGGATATGCTTCGATGATGAACTCTGGGGTGGAAGAAGAGACATCGACCTTAACTATTTGATGGATGCCAGGATATCAAAGCTTCCGGGCTACGCAACCCACCACTAGCTTAGACGCGGAGTAAAGCTTTATAAGTGAGATAGAGATATTATGAATTACAGAACAGAAAAGTTTAATAAGTTGCTATCTGATAGTCCTCTGGCGGAATCGGCCCTGAACTGGTATGACTTCACCTCTGATGCGGAGGTTCTTCTTATTGGGGATGGTTTTCCGAAAAGTTATTTTGAGGACAGGTGTGCCAGGGTCATAAGTATAAGTCCGGGTGATTATGATGATTATGTGAGTGGTCAGTTATTTGATTATGTTATATGCATGGGAGTTATAGAAAAGGTTGATGATCCGGGGAAGGTCGTTTCTTCGTGGAAGTCTTTGTTAAAGCCCGGAGGAACTCTTTTATTTTCCTGTGATAACAGACTTGGATTAAAGTATTTCTGTGGTACTCCGGAAAAATATACAGATATACCCTTTATGGGAATCAATGGATACTATGACGGGATTAATCTGGAAGAAGAGAATAAAAAACAACGGGATGATTTGCAAATAAATGAAAGGCTGTACAGCAAGGCTGAACTGACGGAGATATTAAAGAACCAGGGGATTTCAGATTATAAATTCTATTATCCCATTCCCGATGCCAGAACTCCTCAGTTAATATTTACTGATGATACAAAAGACAAATGTAATGCTCTGGAGCGTCTTGATGATTATGATTATTATGATAATGCCATGGCAGGCCTGGAACACCGGATTTTTAAGGATGTAGTTAATGAAGATGCTCTTGGTTTTTGTGCTAACAGCTTTATTGTAGAGATTACCAATGGTAGTTCACTTTCTGATATTACATTTGCAGTTGTAACAACTGACCGCGGAAAAAAACACGGAATGGCAACTACAGTAAGAAATAATGAAAAGGTATATAAAAGACCGCTTTATCCAGAAGGAGCAGAGAATCTGAAAAAACTGCAGGCTTATACTGATGAACTTCTTTCAAAGAATGTTCCGGTGGTTAGGGGGGTTTTGAAGGAAGATTCAAAGGGTCTCTATATGGAAATGCCTTATATAGAGGTGAAGCCCTTATCCCTATATCTGGACGAAATAGTTTCGAATAAAAGAGAAGAGTTTTTGGGGATATTTGATTTCATCTATGAATGTATTAAAAAATCCTTCAGTGATGTGAATGGAGGAAGGGTATATCTTGATCTTGCGCCCTGTAATGCATTTTACACAGGTGGTGACGCACCGGTTCTTTTTTATGATCAGGAGTTTGTTATGGAAAATTCCTCCCCCGAATTTGCCATGTTCAGAACTATCAAGTATTATTTTGCGGCCTCAAAAGCAGCAAGAGCTGAAATGGAACTGAAGGAATTATATAAAAGATATGGAATCTCAGAGAAGCAGATAAAGGAATTTGAAGATAAAGAAGCTGCATTTATTAAAGAAGTAAGAAATACAGATGATCACAGCTGGCTTAAAGCGGCTGCTACACCGGATTATAACCGGATTTATGAGACTAATGCCGCTAAAAGAAAAGAGCCAAAGCCATATAAAGTAGGATATGTTCCCGGGGTGTTTGACCTTTTTCATACAGGACATCTCAGACTTATAGAGAGATGCAAAGCGAGATGTGAATATCTTATAGTCGGAGTGCTGACGGATGAACTTGTGAAGTATTATAAGGGAAAGGCACCTATAATCTCATGTAAAGACAGAATGGAGATCATTGCAGCTCTTTCCCTGGTGGATGAGGTGATTCCGGTAGACTTTTCAAATACCGATAAGCTGGATGCTTGGGAGCAGCTTCACTATGACTGTCATTTTTCAGGAGATGATCATGTGGATCACTGGAATGATATTCTGGAAAAACTTCGTGAGAAAGGCTCTAATATGGAGTTCTTCTCCTATACCCAGGGTATCAGTACTACCATGATCAAGGAACATATTGAAGGATCGGGCGAAGAAAAATAAAAAAATAAATCGGAGTATATTTTCATGGAATATAAAGCAGAAGATTTAAAACGAATCAGAGAGATAGAACTGGATCTCTACCATACCATGGCAGATATATGCAGGAAATATAATCTTAAATTTACTGCAGGATTCGGCACTGCTCTTGGTGCAATACGTCATAAGGGTTTCATTCCCTGGGATGATGATATGGATTTTCTTATGCCTAGAAAGGATTTTGAAAAATTCCTTAAGGTAACAAGGAAGGAACTGAAGGGTACAAAATATGAATTCCTGGAGCCAAGAACGACAAAGGGTTATGTAATGACCTTTGCCAAGCTGTCAAGGAAGGACACTACATTTATTGAACCCACCGATAAGCATTTTATCTATCATACTGGTGTATTTATAGATATTTATCCAATGGACTACTGGCCACAGAAAAAGAGCAAAAGGAACAGTGTCTGTTTTCAGTGTCTTGTAATGAGACGTCTTATGACTCTGGCAACCTATCCGAGACCAAAATTTCCACCTGGACTTAAATCCTGGAAAAAGGCTCTTGCCATAGCAGCCTGCAGGATGGTTCACAGTTTTCTTAAGCTGTCTCACATTTCCACGGAAATCCTGTACAGAAAATATCTCAGTCTGGCTACCGGTACATCGCCGGAAAAAGCGGATCACTTTGTTACTGATATGTGCTGGTGCTGGCTCAGGAAGTTAAAAAACAAATGGGGAATTATTCCTCAATATGAAATGTTTGGTCTGCAATATAATGATGAGAAATTATTTGACACTGTAATGGTGGATTTTGAGAATGATAAGGTTCCGGTTATGAAGGAATATGAAAGCTATCTGACAAAGCTTTACAAGAATTATATGGAACTTCCACCGGAAGATCAAAGACATTCACATGTACCGGAGATTCTCGAACTTCCGGATGAAAAATAATCAGATTAAGGGTAACTGATCAGGGAAAGAGTATGAATATTTTATACATTTTAAATGATAAATTTGTTCCACAGGTGGGAGCGGGCATATGTTCTCTTCTGGAGAATAACAGGCATGTTGGAAAGATATGTTTTTATATAATGTCTTTAGATATAAGCGAGAAGAATCTTTCACTGATGAAATCCTTTATCTCGGGTTATGCTGATGATAAGCATAAAAGAGAAATGGTAGTTATTGAACTGGATGATATGCAGAGCTATTTTGATTTTAAGATCAATACTGTAGGCTGGAATTCAATAATCCTTGCAAGACTTATTCTGGACAGACTTCTTCCGGAAAATGTGGACAGGATTATTTATCTGGATGGAGATACTATTGTAAGAAGGGGCTTAAAAAAGCTTTATGCAACTGATATGGGTGAAAAATCCATAGGTGCAGCCATGGAGCCCACCTGTACCCGGGAGAGGAAGGAAAAGCTGGGACTTTCCGGAAGACCATACTGTAATTCAGGGGTTCTTCTTCTTGATATGAAGAACTGGAGAAAAAACGGAACGGGAGATAGACTGGTCAGATTTTATCAGGAGCATGCAGCTGAAATTGTTGCAGATGATCAGGATGCCATTAACGGAACTGAAGGAAAGAATATATGTCTCATATCACCTGCCTATAATTATCATAATACTTATGACATATATCGATATGGTTTCTACGGAAGATACTGCGACTTTGAATTCGTTTCAAGGGAGGAATTCAGGCGCATCAGAAGAAATCCGGTTATAGTACATTTCCTTGGTGAAGAAAGACCCTGGAGAAAAGGTAATTCTCATAGATTCGGAAAAGAATATCTGAAATATCTGAAGATGACACCATGGAAGGATACGCCTATGGAAGAGGGCTGGCAGTTTTACTTTTTCTGTTGGAGAATATTCAATTTTGTTATGAAGCCCTTTCCCGTATTACGGTGTAAAATTATCAGTTCCCTTATACCAATGTTTTTGAGACTTAGGAAAAAATAAAAGAGCTGAATTTTTCAGGAGAATCTTATGAAGGTTTCTGTTGTAATACCGGTATATAATGTTGAAAAGTATGTTGAGGAAAGTCTGAGAAGTGTTATGTGTCAGACCCTCACGGATATTCAGATCATCTGTATTGAAGATGCCGGTAATGATAATTCAAAAGAGATAATAAAAAGGCTTATGGCGGAGGATTCTCGAATAAGCCTTTTTGTTAATGAACAGAACAGAGGACTTGCTTCCGTCAGAAATCAGGGACTTTCATATGCAGAGGGTGATTACATTTATTTTCTTGATTCTGATGATATGATAAAAGCTGATGCCTTAAAGGAGCTTTATGATCTGGCAGAAAAAGACAGACTTGATGCTGTGGTTTTCGCAGCTGAGTCCATATTTGAAGATGAAAATCTAGCGATAAAGTTTGGAAAGGATCCGGTGCTGTTTAAGGGTGATTATCCAGACGTTTTAAGTGGGAAAACTCTATATAAGAAATGGATGGAGGTCTGGGACTGGATACCTCTTCAGCAGAGGTTTTTTTACAACAGGAAATTTCTTATCAGTAATTCCATCCGCTTTAAGGATGGCCAGCTTCATGAGGATGAAAGCTTTGCCTTTGATGTTTTGATGAATGCAGAAAGGGTGAGAGCTATAAATGAACCTTATTTCATAAGGAGGTTCCGGGGGGCATCCATAATGAGTGGTCATGTCACCATGAAAAATGTTGAGAGCTGTATGGAGATAATAGAGCATGCCGCTTCATATGAAACTGAGGATGAGGAATTAAAAAAGGCAATAGGATATTACAACGAAAAGCTTATAAGGGATTCCTCCAACAAGTTTAGAGAAGCACTTAAAAGTGATAATGAAGGATGTAAAAAAGCAGAAGTAGCTTTTAAAGATAATAAACTGTTTGAAACCATAGTGAGAAAAAGCAGAAGGGAAATGTATGCATGCTCGTCATATTATCAGGTTATGATCGCAATCCTTAAGGCAATTTGTGATGATAAAATGATAGATCTGGTTCTGGAAGAGCATGGGATAGGAACTGCTGAAAAACTGGCGGCAGGTATTACATTTAACCTGCCCCGCTATGTGTATAAGGTTTATATCTGCCCTGACTCAGAAGAGGTTGATCCATATGAACAAAAAGAAACAGCTTCTGATAAGGAACTGTCAGAAAAGCTGGTTTCATATGTGGAAAATATTATAGGAAATGAAGAGACAGTTTCAGAGTATGAAAAGATAAATGTATTCTGGGACCTGGGATATGTGGGAACCTATCTTAATATCAGGGGTATCAGTTATGTACTTCATGAGGACAGTCTGAATTCTTATAAGAAGATAAAAGATAACAGGCCGAACTATTCTTATATATTTGATGAGAATGAGAGAAAGAATCATAAGGGGGTCGTACCTTTTGGTTATTCTCAAAACTGTGAGGCGGTTGAGGTGAACGAGATTCAGGGAATTCAGATTCCGACTGATAAGGTGACTGAATGTTCCAGAGAAGCTATGATAACTTCCCTGGAGCCGGATCAGAAAAAGAAGATCATGAATGCCTTTGTAGAACCTGAGATCATGGAGAGCATTTCAACGGATGGGGAAACCCTTCTGCTTCTGACAGAACCTTTTGCTGTTACGGGTAGACTTCCCCATGAGACAGCACAGGAAAGACTTTATAAAGATATTGTAAATGAATATGGTCAGGGGAAAAAACTGGTTATAAAGGCGCATCCAAGGGATGCCATGGATTATGAAAAAATATTTCCCGATGCAATGATAATTGAAAAGAATATTCCCATGGAAATACTTAATTTCAATGAGAGCATAAGTTTTTCTGTTGCAGTTACCGTAACCTCTTCCGTAATCGGAGGACTTGCCAATGTGGGTGAGAAGAAACTCCTGGGAGTTGATTTTTTGAAAAAGTATGCGGAATAATAATTTGAAAAATTGTTAGAATTATTTGAATATGTTATAAGAAGGTGGTTAGTTTGAAGATAATAGGAATTATACCGGCAAGATATCAGTCCTCCAGATTCCCCGGAAAACCGGTGGCTATGATAAAAGGAAAACCCATGATATGGTGGGTTTATAATCAGGCGGCAAAGGTGGAGAACTTCACAGAGCTTTTGGTGGCTACAGACAGTGAGAAAATCTTTAATGTCTGCAGGGAGTATGATATTCCGGTGGAGATGACAAAGGATACCCATCCTACTGGAACAGACAGGCTTGGGGAGATTGCAGAGAAAAAAGAGGCGGATTTCTATGTGAATATTCAGGGGGATGAACCACTGATAGAGCCTGCTGTGATAGCAGGTATCGTGGAATATAAACTGGCCCATTCTGAGGTGGAGGTTATAAATACCATGACGGATCTGAAACCGGACCAGGATGTAAATGATAAATCCATAGTAAAGGTGGCAGCTGCTGAAAATGATGATCTGCTTTATCTTTCCAGAGCTCCTATCCCATGTTCGAAAAGGGATGAAGCTGTTCCATATAAGAGACATCTTGGCTTATATGGCATATCAAGGCAGGCACTTCTTTTCTATGCCAGATCAAAAAGAGGATATCTGGAAAGCATAGAGGATGTGGAAATGCTCCGCTATCTTGAAAATGGTTACAGAATTAAGATTATAAATGTAATATCTGAAAGCATAGGTGTGGATAATCCTGAGGATATTGCAAAGGTAGAAAAAATACTTAATGGTGCGAGATAATCACCTATTCTTCAGGCTGTGTCCAGGTTTTTCTATAAGCTCTGGGTGACATTTCAAAGTACTTTTTAAACATTTCAGACATATAGCTTGTACCGTTAAAACCGGTGAGGGCTGCAATTTCAGATAAAGACATAGGGGTTGTTCGAAGCAGCTCGGCAACCTTTCTTACACGATAATTCAGGAGGTAGTTCACAGGACTATCTCCTACGTATTTATGGAAGATCTTATTACATAGGGATTTGCTTACATTTCCACTTAATGCAATATCATCCAGTGTAATGGACTCTGTATAATTCTTCTGGATGTAATACATCATTGCCTTGAAGGCATGGGTATGTACATCTGTCTGATTATCTTCTTCAATCATTCCATAGGTTCGGCTCTGAGTAAGAATAATCTCCCATATATCAAAAAACTTTCTGGTTATCTGGAAAGGGTCTCTTCTTATATCAGGAAGAGTCAGCATTATATTTCTTATTTCTTCAGTGTTTTCATTTATATTTCTGAATCTCAGATAGGAAAGATTCGGATTGTTAAGAACCGGCTGAAGGGCCTGCATTTCTACTGCAACGGAGGAATTAAGTACACTTGGATTTACAATAAATATGACATAGGTGGCGGTGGTATTATCCAGGGACAAGCTGTAATGAATCTGATTAGAATTAACGAAAATCGTATCCCCGGCATACAGGTTAATAATTTTTCCATTTACTGAATAGGCCATTTTTCCGGACTTAACGGTAACCAGCTCCACATCTTCATGAAAATGTGGAACCTTTTCCCAGGTTACATTGGGCTTGATCCAGCCGTCGTAGATATAGGATGGAAATGTTTCATCATCATAGTTGATCTGTTCAGAACCATCATCTCTTTTTACAATTAATCCCATCAGTTCTCGTTTCATATTTTTATCCTTTCAGATTATAGCTGACTTATTTTTGCTTCAACGTTGAGTAAATGCTTCATAACAATCTTTGTAATAATTATAACAATATTGTATATACGGAT
>JAILMQ010000081.1 GCA_024692605.1 Eubacterium sp. | reverse complement strand
GACAGTAATGATCTTCAGGAAAATATTCTTAATGCTGTTGCACGTCATGATGAAAACGGTATCGTTAATAATATTTTTATGGTGGGTGATGTTAAGCAGAGTATCTACAGATTCAGACTTGCAAGGCCGGATCTCTTTGTGGATAAAACAGAAAAATATGATCTTATAGGATCCGAAGAGGCAGACATATCCACTTCAAAGGGAACCATTATAAATCTGAATATGAACTATAGATCCAGAAAGGAAATACTGGACGCAACTAATTTTGTTTTTGAAAATGTGATGACTGCCGATTTTGGCGGAATTGAATATGATGAATATGCTGCTTTACACACTCCTGATATGGAGGACTACCATAGTCTCTACCCGGAAGCAGGGGAGGGTATTAACATCAGTGGGATTCCGGAAGTGATCATTATAGATGATAAGGATACGCCGGATTCTGATGATGAAGAAGATGACGCAGTCCAAAAGGAAGATGTTGAAATAACGGAACTTTCACCTGCAGAAAAAGAGGCTGTTGTGGTGGGAGAAAAGATTCTGGAAATAGTAAACGGTAATGAGGAATTAGGAATAAAACCCCTCTTCGTTAAAAATGAAAACTATAATCCGGATCGACCTGAGTCTGAATATAATAGTGTATACAGAAAAGCAGAATTCTCTGATATAGTCATACTTCAAAGAAAACTAAAGGGCATAACCCCTATGTTAAGAATATATGAGCAGATGGGAATTCCTGTTACAGTTAATAATTCTACCGGTTATTTTGATGCTATTGAGATAATGTCCATGCTCTCTGTGCTGAGAGTGATAGATAATATCAAACAGGATGTTCCCTACACATCTATGCTGCTTTCTCATATAGGTGGACTGGATGAATCGGAGCTTGCGAAAATCATCAGCCATCAGGGGGATTCAAAGAAAAGCGTAGTTGATAAATGTATTGATTATCAGACGGAAGGTGATGATCCAAAGATAGTTGCAAAGCTGGAAAGAATAAATAACTTCATTGCAAAATGGAGTAAGGTGAGCCCTTATATATCCATCTCAGAACTGATAGATCAGATTCTTACAGATACGGATTTTGATACATTTGTCGCTTCCATGCCGGATGGTAACCGAAGAGTTGCTAATATTAAAATGCTGAAAGTCAGGGCCGGAAAATTTGAGTCCGTAAGAAATGGCGGCCTGATGGATTTTATCAGATATATTGATAAATGTCAGATAAATGATGTTCAGTTTGGCGAAGCTGCAGTGGTAAAAAATGTTGGTAATACTGTTCAGATAATTAGTATCCATAAGAGTAAAGGACTGGAATATCCTATAGTTATCGCTCCTCGTCTGAAGTCGAAATTCATGTTTGATGATATGAATTCGAATGTGGTGGTAAACAGCGATTACCTGATTGCAATGGATGGGTATACCAGACTTGATAACAGTATTGTTCTCAGAACCAGCAGTACAAAAAAAGAGGTAATGAAGCTGCTTGTTAATAATGAAATAAGAGCTGAAGAGGCGAGACTTCTTTATGTTGCCATGACCAGAGCTAAGGAAAAGCTTATATTGGTGGGTTGTAATACCTCTGATAAAAAGGTCATTCCAATGAAAAGTGGATGTTTGCTGGATTTTATTAAGTATGCCATGAAGGTGAAGCCATATGATGGCATACTGGATGTAAAATATGTATCTGGTACCGAAGTAGAACAAAGCTTCAAAAAGGAATATGTAAAAAGATCTCTGGATTATAGTGCTTCTGTTAAAACTTTACTTGAGCTCATTGATAAATATTATGACGAAATTATGGGGGAAAATCCTTACGATTATGTTTATCCATATTCCGCATCTACTGAAAAGAAATCCAAGCTTTCTGTTTCTGATATAAAGCATGAGGAAATGGAAAGAAATCTGGAGCTCAGGATGGAAGCAGAACCTGTGATTCAGGATGCCTATCAGGAGACTGATCAGGAAGAAATCCGGGAGAGTCAGGAAGAGAACCGGGAAGAGGCTTTAAAGAAGGAAGAGGCGAGAAAGAGAGCAGCAACAAGAGGTACCGTAATTCATTCTCTTTTTGAACATCTGGATTATTCAAATGTATCCTCAAAGGCTGATCTTATTGAAGAGTTCAGGAGAATCCTTCAGGATGAACGTTATAGTGAGGAAGAACGGGAACTGGTAAATGTTGAAAAACTTTCTTCCTTCTACAGTGAAGAAACTGATGGATTATTTAGCAGAATGAAGAATGCATTTGCTGATGGAAAGCTTCGACGTGAACAGCAATTCATTGCAGGACTTAAGCCGGAGGATATTCCGGGCTTTGAAAACCAGGATGAATATTCTAAAGATGACAGGACTGTTATTCAGGGTATAATAGATGCATTTTTCTATGAAGGCGACTGTGATGATATAGTTCTTGTGGATTATAAAACAGATAATGTTAAGGATGGCGATGAGTTACTTGGAAGGTATGCTTCTCAGATGTATCTCTATGCTACAATCCTGGAGAAGCTGACGGATTCAAAAGTTAAAGAAATAATACTTTACTCCACAAGATTCGGTGAAGTAAAATATCCGGGATGGAGAGATTATCTGAAAAACAGATGATCACACGGATGATCAAAGAAATACATATATTAAGAATTAGGGAGAGCTGATATGAGTACAAGAGAAGATACATTTGAACTGCTGGGAAATCACGACGTTGAGTATAAAATGGATTATAATCCGGAGGTGCTGGAGACCTTTGAGAATAAGCATCCGGAAAATGATTACTTTGTAAAGTTCAATTGTCCGGAATTTACAAGTCTTTGTCCCATAACCGGTCAGCCAGATTTTGCAACAATATATATATCATATATTCCGGATGTGAAAATGGTGGAGAGTAAATCCCTTAAGCTGTATCTTTTTAGTTTCAGAAATCATGGGGATTTTCATGAGGACTGTGTAAATATAATCATGAAGGATCTTATAAAGCTGATGGATCCAAAGTATATCGAAGTATGGGGAAAGTTTACACCCCGCGGTGGTATATCAATTGACCCATATGCGAATTATGGAAGACCTGGAACAAAATGGGAAGAGATGGCCTGGAACCGTCTTGCCCGGCATGATATGTATCCTGAAAAGATTGATAACAGATAAGGCTGGCCGGAGACTAAATGAGTAAGACTTATACATATAAAGAATCAACTGAATATATAAGTGATGTGCCGAGATTTACCAAGAAAACTGATCCTAAAAATAACCGCATATTACTGGCAAAGCTGGGTAATCCGCAAAACTGTTGTAAGGCAGTTCACGTGGCCGGAACCAATGGTAAAGGTTCTGTATCAAAGATGATAGCCCTTATGCTGGAGGAAGCAGGCTTTAGGACGGGACTTTTTATATCCCCCCATCTCATCAGAATGAATGAAAGAATGTCTATTAATGGAGTGGATATTTCTGATGATGATTTTGCCTCCTGTTTTTCAGAGGTGATGAATGCGGTTTCGGAACTGCTGGAGAAGGAACCGGAATTTCAGCATCCTGCTTATTTCGAGTTTATTTTTGCCATGGCTGCAGTTTATTTTTCGAAGCAGTCTGTGGATTATGTGGTATATGAGACAGGCCTTGGTGGAAGACTGGATGCTACGAATATTGTTATTCCTGAGGTTTCTGTAATAACCTCCATAGGAATGGACCATATGCAGTATCTGGGTAATACCATAACTGAGATTGCAGGTGAGAAGGCAGGAATCATAAAGCCGGAGGTTCCGGTGGTATATAATACCGGAAGAGACGAAGCTGACAGGGTTATTGAGAATAGGGCTAGAAGTAAAGCCTCAGAATATATCTCAGCCAGACTGGAACGGGAAGAGGGAGGAAACAAATCCCAGATCAGAAAACTGGTGGAGGAAAGCTTTGGTGTCACGCAGCCTCTGTATCAATATGAAAATGCTTCCACAGCAATAGAAGCATATCTTATTATTTCAGGAAAGAACCTGGAGGAATGCGAGGAGGTAATCCGAAGGGCACTTGCAAGCTTCACCATGCCGGGAAGAATGCAGTTCCTTGAAGAAAATATTGTAATCGATGGAGCTCATAACGAAGATGCCATAGAAAAATGCATTGCCTCCGTTAATAGATATCTTGAAAGAGGAAGATGGAAAAAAGTAAGTCTGATGTTTGCCGTATCCAGTGACAAAGATTACGAGACCATAATCAGACTTTTATGTCAGGGACTTCCACTTGAGGATGTATATATAAGCGAAATCAATTCCGACAGACGGGAGGATGTCAGCGAAGTTATGAAGCTTTTCGGTAGATACCTTCCTAAGGAAAAAGCAAACAACATATATGGAAGTACCAATATGAAAAATATGTGGGAACTGGCAAAATCAGAACTGGATGGAGAGACCCTTCTTCTGGCTGTGGGGTCACTATATATGATAGGGGAAATTCTTACATTTTGACTAAAAGTACTTTTTGTAGTAATCTTTAAAAGTATACTTGTGGGTATGCTTTGATATAAGGAGAATTGGATTATGATAGATTTTGATGAAGAGATAAAGAGATTTTCACCGAGCCTTGAGGTTAGTCAGGCGGATGAAGATATTTATAAAAACGATCTGAAGGATATTACAGATATTGTAATGCAGATGACAGAGGATTTAAGAGGAACATTTACAAATGGCAGGTAACAGAAGAAATTGCAGCTACTGCGGAGGACTAGTAAGTGTAAATGGCTACTGCAGATCCTGTGGACTGGGTCAGCATTTTCTCTGGAAGGCTGATAATACTTCCCATTATTACTATAATATCGCTCTTGATAAGGTGGGAGTAAGAGATCTGAGTGGTGCCATAGAATCACTGAAAATGTCCCTTCGTTATAATAAATCGAATACTGAGGCCCGGAATCTTCTTGGGCTTATTTATTATGAAATGGGAGAGACTGTTTCAGCTCTCAGTGCCTGGGTTGTAAGTGTAAATTACAAATCCAAGGATAATGTCGCAGTCAGGTATCTTAAGGAGCTTAGAGATGATCCTGAGATAATAAATAATGCGAATGAGTTGGCAAGAACCTTTAATAAGGGACTTGAGCTGGCGGAGAATCATGAGTTTGATCTTGCAGTTATCCAGCTTAAGAAATGTATTACAGCAAATCCTAAGTTTATAAAGGCATATCTTCTTCTCAGTCTGATCGCATCAACACAGAAGAGAAAAGGTGTTGCCAAGAAATATATCTCAAGAGTTATTGCTATAGACAGAAATAACCCTATTGCGCTGGATTTCCTCAGAAGTATGGGTGAATCTGAGTCTGACATAAACCGACTTGCTGAAGAAGGCAAGGAAGCCGGTAACGAGAGTATCGATTACTACGGCATGGAGCAGACCAAGGGTGGAAGACCAGCCAGAAGAATTATTCCAAGGGAGCAGGCAAAAACAAGAAGTCTCAGACTTAAAAGATACAGAGAGCAGAATCTTGCAAGATTTTCCAACATATATATGGTGGCCGGAATTCTCATAGGACTTGCTGTGTTCTATTTCCTTGTGGCTCCGGGAATGAAGGCGAACTATACAGAGAAGCTGAGAGAAGCAGAGAATAACAATAGCAGAACAATCTCTACAAAGAATAGTGAGATAGATAATCTTACACAGGAACTGGAAAGCGTTTCCGGAAAGAATTCTAATTTTGAGTCTAAGGAAAAGGAAATGCAGAAAACCATCGACAGTCTTACTGATGAGGTGGAATCTCTGAAGAAGACTGTAGAGAGTGGTGGCATGAAGGTCGCTGATGATACCCAGAAAGAAGAAAAGAAGGGTGAAGACGAAGAGGAAGATGAAGAGGAAGTTCAGAAATCTTCTACAGGTGTCACTCAGGATGGAGAAGAGGACCAGTCCGGAAATGTGGCTGCTGACAGAAATAATGCAAATGTAATCGGTATTAGTGGAGAGTCTATCGAAGGTATAATATCCAATGAGTAAACTTGGCTTTAAAATAAAGCAGAAGATAAAATCAAATATACAAAATGTATATCTGCCAGGACTTTATAAAAGGTACGCATCTAAGTGCCAGGTAAATGAAAAAAGAGTGATAATAGCAGATATGCATAGCGATAAGATCCCCTTCAGCATGGAGCAGATTTACAATACACTTGTTGCAAAGGGTTACAGCCCTATTGTGATGTGTAAAGATATTGCTAAGATGTCCTACCCACAGCTTCTGAAGTTTCTGAAGGGATTTATGAAAGAATATGCGGCTGCAGGTTATGTTTATATCTGCAGCTATTTTCTTCCTGTGTCATCCTGCAAAAAACGTAAAGAAACCAAGGTGATTCAGCTGTGGCACTCCGGTGGATTACTAAAGAAGATGGGTTATGACACTAAAGATGATATACCCAGGGATTATAAGGGAGATGTAACAGCTAACTATGACCTTGTTACGGTAAGTGCAGAGGTGTGCGAGACTGTATGGGAAAAAGCACTGAGGCTTCCGGCCGGTACCGCAAAGGCAACCGGACTTGCCAGAACTGATGTATATTTTAATGAGGAGTGGAATGCCGGAAAAATAGAATCCTTTTATAAAACATTTCCCGAAGCAAAGGGGAAAAAGGTTGTTCTTTATGCACCTTCATTTTCCGGAAATGCAGCTGAACCAAAGTGCGACGGAATTAAAAGTGATATAAAGAGTATTATGAAGAAGTTCAGTGATGAATATTTCTTTCTGGTAAAGCTTCATCCCCATCTAAGAGATGCCTATCCTGATTATGAGGATAAAAGATTGGCTTGTTTTTCTACGGAAGATATACTTCCTGTAACGAGTATACTGATTACGGATTATTCTTCGGTGCTCTTTGATTATTCGATTTACAAGAAACCTTTTATTCTTTTCTGTCCGGATTATGAAAGCTATAAAAATGAAAGAGGATTTTATACTGATATAAAAAGCTTCCCGGCTCCTTTTGCCACAGATACTAATAAACTGGAAGAAATATTCCGGGAAAAAATGTTTTTTGACTATGACGAGGAAGAATACGAGGAATTCTTCAAAAAATATATGGGTGCCTGTGACGGAAAGTGTTCAGACAGGATAGTGAATATGGTAGCTAAGCTTTAAAGAATCTTATTCACGGGGAATTGATCTGATACTGTTTAAAAAATCCAGTATCTTATCGATCTCTCTTTGGTCCAGCATAGGTGCATTATCCACCACCAGATCATAAACAGATTTTTTGGGATATAATTCTTTTAGAATAGTGTATGCAGATATACCATTTCCATTACAGATCTGGAGAAACATGGATATTGATAACGGTCTATGTCCATTTTCCACTTGCGACAGATAGGAGGGAGACATGCCGGCGTTTTCAGCAAATCGGTGCTGGGTAAGTCCCAGTTCTTCACGCTCTTTTCTTATTGCTTCGCCCATCATGGAAATAAATTTTTCTTCGCTGATACTTTTATAGTCTGACATATTATTACCTCATCAGATTATATTTATTGCTAAAAAATTCATCTATGCTATACTATGTAGAATGATGATAACTTAATGATATTCATAAGGAGATAAACTTTAATGAATGATAAATCAATTAAAGATTTTTTTGATAAAAACAGAAGCTCCCTTGCAGTTCCTGCAGCTATGATCATCCTGGGAATAATATTCTTCTGTGTTCCCGGTGGAAATGTAGTTAATATGACTGTAAGGATTATAGGCATACTTTTTGTTGCCATAGGACTTATCCTGGCAGGGACCTTACTTGCTTCATATTCCGTATTTACTATGGTAGTTGCCATTACTCTTGGGGTTTTCGGTATCATTTGTATTGCCATTCCGGGAACTGTGGCGAACTTTGTTCTATCTGTGATCGGAGTAATCATAATGATCAATTCCCTGATGCGGATATATGATGCCTACAGGATTAAAGGAAAGAGTGATGATTTTATTAAATATGTAATAAATGACATCATTACTCTGATTCTCGGAATAGTTCTACTTGTTATTCCGGGACATATTACAAACATTGTATCAAAGATAATCGGAGCGGTAATATTTATTCTTGGTATTTCTAATATCATCACAGTTATAAAAGTCTATAAGGACGGAAAATATGTGGATGATGGTTCAGATGTAGTGTGGGAGGAATAATATGAGAATTGGAATGGGATACGACGTTCATAGACTTGTTGAAGATAGACCCTTAATTCTTGGAGGAGTTAATATTCCTTATGAAAAGGGACTTTTGGGACATTCTGATGCGGACTGTCTTGTCCATGCCATTATGGACTCGCTGCTGGGAGCGGCAGCAATGGGAGATATTGGAAAACATTTCCCTGATACAGATCCTGAATATAAAGGTGCTGACAGCATGCTGCTGCTGGAAAAGGTAAAGAGAAAGATTCAGGCTGAGAATTATAAGGTTGGAAATATAGATGCGACTATTATAGCCCAGATGCCTAAGATGGCTCCTCATATACAGAAGATGAGAGAAAACATTGCCGGCAGATTGGAAATAGATATAAATCAGGTAAACATTAAAGCCACTACAGAAGAGGGGCTTGGTTTTACCGGAGCAGGGCAGGGAATCGCCTGTCATTCCATAGCACTTCTTATGGATGAAAACAAGTAGTATTTTGGAGGAAAATAATGGACAGATATGATGAAAGACTGATTAAATCAAAACCGGGTGCGGATGCGTATATATTTATGGGCATGTCAATACTTGTGACTCTCATGGGTATTCTGCTCATATTAACATTCTGGGCACTTCCCATTGGAATTCTTTTGCTTGCACTTGGCATATTTATGATAACAAAAGCTGTTAAGGGCTTATCTGTGGAATATGAATTTATTCTTACAAACGGAGATATTGATATATCCAAGATCAAGGGAAAGAGCAAGAGAGTGGAGCTTGGAACTATCGAGGCAGATAATATCACCATTATGGATAGAGCGGATTCAGACTATGTAAAGAATGATGTCAGCAGAAGAGCTGTAAAGATAAGGAAGTTTACAGGTCCGGATAATCCGGAAGGAAACATCGCCATATATGTGGGAGATGATAATGACAAGAGACTTTTCCTTTTTGATTTCGATGACAAATGTACTGAACACATGAAGGCTGTTCTAAAGACAAAGAGCAGAATATAAATGCTATAGAAATAACCAAAGGAACTAAAAAAGCAGGTGACAAAATCACCTGCTTAATCTTTAATCTATACTTGCAATCAAGGATCGAGTGGT
The DNA here is from genome assembly GCA_024692605.1 of Eubacterium sp. Taxonomy (GTDB): domain Bacteria; phylum Bacillota; class Clostridia; order Lachnospirales; family Lachnospiraceae; genus Eubacterium_Q. The sequence goes on along the minus strand of JAILMQ010000081.1, from coordinate 12,365 downwards.
ATCATCTTAAGACCCTTGTACATCTTTGTGTACATACTTTTCTCATCCTTATAAAGCATAGTACCTCTGGCACCATCTCGAATGATATATGCATATTTATTCTTCTGCACATTCATGTATAAAACTTCCTCGACATTAAGCTCATTGGCTTTGACTTTGGCAGTGTATACATTCACAGGCTCCAGCTTATACTTTTTGATAGCTTGCTCTACAGTCATGTCAAAACCTCCTTCACCATGAAAATTATACTATATAAAGTATATGGTATAATTTGCACAAAGTCAACTGTTAAAATTATACAAATCTGTAAAAAATCACGGAGAAAAAGTACTTTATGGAGAATTATTATATCAAATTTGAAAAGCAAATAAATGAGATAAAAAATGGGGATAAAAAGCCCCGGCTTCTGCTTCAGGCCTGCTGCTGTCCGTGTAGCAGTCACTGTCTGGAATTACTTGCAGGAGTCTTTGATATTACTGTTTATTTTTATAATCCAAACATAGATGATGAGGAAGAATATACAAAACGGCTGAATGAGCTTTTCAGATTTACAAAGACTGCAGATTTTGCGCTGGATGTGAAGGTAGTGGATGGCATTTACGGACCTGAGGTGTTCTTTGAAATGGCAAAGGGGATGGAAGATCTTCCAGAAAGAGGAGAGAGATGCTATAAATGCTATGAACTTAGAATGAAAAAAACTGCGGAGTACGCAGTTTTAAACGGGTTTGACTATTTTTCCACAACCCTGTCCATCAGTCCTTATAAAAATGCTCAGTGGATCAACGAGATCGGAACTAAGCTGGAGACTGAAATGGAAGGGAAGGTTAAGTTTCTTTACAGTGATTTTAAAAAGAAAAATGGATATAAACGTTCCATAGAGCTTTCTAAAGAATATGATCTTTACCGGCAGAATTACTGTGGTTGTAAATTCTCCAAAAGAGATACCAGTTCTTCAGTGGAAAATTCATAATCTGTATTACAGAAATCACAGTGCAGATTTACAGGCTTGCCATCGTCTATCATGGACTTGATCTCTTTGGTTCCCAGACTGATCAGAGCCTTGGTTACTCTTTCCTTGCTGCAATTACAGTGGTATCCCACAGGAAGGGGCTCTTCGATATTTATATCTGCGTCGAATACATTTTCCCCTACTATCTCTCTCATCATATCTTCCACAGACATGCCTTTATTAAAGAAGTCTGTAACTGAATTAACCTTTGCAAGGCTGTTCTCCAGTTTGGTTACTGTTTCTTCAGAGGCAAAAGGCAGCAGCTGGATGATAAAACCACCGGCATGTTTTACTGTCAGGTCTCTATCCACAAGAACACCTACACCAACTGAGGTTGGAATCTGTTCACTTTCTGCAAAGTAGTATGTCAGATCATCTCCTATCTCACCGCTTATCAGCTGGGTCTGTCCAACATATGGTTCAGCAACACCCTCATCACGAATAACTGTAAGCATTCCTCTGCCTACTGCACTGCCCACATCCAGGTGTCCGTTTTCTTTAAAGGGAATATCTACATTGTTGTTATAGATAATACCCTTAACATTGGAATTTGCATCAGATGTTACTGTGATACTTTTTATTGGTCCGTTTCCCGCAACCTTAAGAGTAAGAACATCAGATTCATTTTTACACATTGCTCCCATAAGAGCACCACCTGTAAGCAGTCTGCCAAGAGCAGCAGTGCAAACCGGGGAAGTGTTATGAATCTTTCTTGCGGTTTCAACAGTTTCTTTTGTATATGCGGCAACAAAACGAATCTCATTTCCTGCTGCCATTCCACGAATTATATAATCCTTCATAAAAAACCTCGCTTAAGTTTTAATCCTCAGAATTATAGCAAATGAGATTATAGGTGTCAAAATAACATGAGGATTATTAACAATTCTATTGTAGAAGTTACGATTCTTATGCTATAGTGTCATATGTGTTTTTTCGGAAAAAGGAATCAAGAGGAGCATTTTTCACCAATATGAAGAAAATATTCGATGAAATTCCATATATTACAGGCAGCACAGTTATACTGAAAAAGCTGGAGCCTTCTGATGCTGAAGCTTTGGATGTGATGCGTCACAGCAGGAAGACTTATAAATATCTTCCTACATTTCTTTTTGAGAATAAGTATGAGGATATTGATTACACTATCAAAATGATATATGATGAATGCTTCAAAAATAAAGAATCTGTCATAATGGGAGTATATGCCAAAGAGGATATGAGATTCTGTGGCCTGACAGAGTTTTATGGATGGGATGATGATCAGCAGAAGATCAGTGTTGGTGGCAGAATATATGAAAAGGAATGGGGAAATGGATTTGGGTCCGAAGCTTTAGAGATAATGCTGGATTATTTATTCCATGAAACCGATATAGAAGTGGTCACTGCAAGCTCTATGGTGGAAAATGATCCATCGGCAGCTGCACTTATAAAAAACGGTTTTATAATGACTGAGACGGATGTTGAAGAAGACTGGGGATTTGCTGAAAAAACTTTGGAAAAGAAGTGGGTCAGGTATAAAGATAATCAGGTCTTTGAAAAAGATATATAAGAAACAGGAGCATTGATATGCGTAGGATTGGTTGCTCAGATATGGCGTTCTACCATAAGGAGACACGTAATCTGAGAATTCAGGTATTACTAAAAGAAAAAGTGAATATAGATATTCTTAAGGCTGCAGTCAGAGATGCTCTTTATGATTTTAAAGAATATGCAGTTTCATTGGAGTTTAAAGATTCGACTCTGTACTATAGGGATAATGACAGGGATGTTTTAATATGCCCGGATGATCCTACGGAAAGATATCTGGGAACAGAGGATACCAACGGTTATCTTTTCTATATTCTGTATGGAGAGGATTACTTTACAGTTTCCTTTTTCCATGGTCTCACAGACTTTTATGGAATGTATGGTTTTATTAAGAATGTCCTTTATTATTATGCAGTTTCTTTTAGGAATGAGGTGGCTGATATTCGTACTCCTGAGGTTCCTCAGGATGATGAGGAAAGATATGATCCTTACACTAAATTCAAGGATGCTGATGCGAAGCAGTGGTTATATACAGATGACAGTGAAATCTTTAAAATTCCTATGGATAAGATTGATTCCGGAGAACATAGTCAGCACGAGTATCTGATACATATATCCACCCATAAGTTTATTGAACTCACCCATCAGTGGGAGACCACCTTTATTCCGGCACTTGTCTCTATTACTTCTGATATGATTTCGGAAATGTACGGAGCAAAAGACGAGGCGGTTGTAGTTAAGGTGCCTGCAGATATGAGAGGGATTTTTGATACAAAGACCAGAGTTAATTTCTCAGATGCTCTTGTGCTTTCAACCACAAAGGAAATCAGAAAATGTTCCATGAAAGAACAGTGCCACCGACTTAGAAACATGATGGATGAACAGCTTACCCGGGATAATCTTAAAAAACTTATGGCCGGTGGAGTAAAGCTGCCGGAGCTTACCTATGCCCTTACTTATCCGGGGAAGATGGATCTGCCGGAGGATTATGATTTTCTGGTGGAGGATTTTAAGCTTAAAGCTTTTGTTCCGGTGGACAGTATAAGACTATCGGTTAAGACTACTAAAGATGATATGACAATAAGCATGGCTCAGGCCTTTGACAGTCCTGAAATAGCCCGGAAACTGGTAGAAACTTTAAAGGGTTATGGCTTTGATCCGGTGCTGGAGGATCTGGGACGTTTTGGCGGAGACCGGTACAGTATCGAAAGAATAAAGGAAACTAAGGCTTAAATCCTAAAAAATTGCTTAATATTTTACAATTTTTATATAGTAATTTTATGAATTATTTTGAAATAGATTATGATAGACTTTAGTTTGTGTTTTATTAACTTATAAAGTGGTGCTATATGCACATCAGATAATAAAAAAGGGAGACAAGTATGGAAAGGGTAAATATTCCGGAAATTTTCGGTTCACTGGTTTTTGGTGATAAGGTTATGAAGGAAAGACTGTCGGAAGAAGTCTATGCCTCACTTAAGAAAACCATTGATGAGAATGTTAGACTTGATGACACAGTTGCCGATGCAGTTGCTGAGGAGATGAAGAACTGGGCGATTGAAAATGGAGCAACACATTATACACATTGGTTCCAGCCTCTTACCGGAATTACAGCAGAGAAGCATGACAGCTTTATCTCACCTTCAGGTGATGGCGGAATAATAATGGAATTCTCCGGCAAGGAGCTTATAAAAGGTGAACCTGATGCATCTTCATTCCCATCCGGTGGAATAAGAGCTACCTTCGAGGCCAGAGGATACACAGCATGGGACCCAACTTCCTATGCTTTTATCAAAGATAATACACTTTGTATTCCAACTGCATTCTGTTCATATTCAGGAGAAGCACTTGATAAAAAGACGCCTCTTCTCAGATCTATGCAGGCAGTTAACAGACAGGCAAAGAGAATCCTTAAGCTGTTTGGAAATGAAGTAAAGTATGTCAGAACAAATGTAGGTCCTGAGCAGGAATATTTCCTTATTGATCAGGAACTCTGGAATAAAAGACCGGATCTTAAATACACAGGAAGAACTCTTTTTGGAGCTATGCCTCCAAAGGGTCAGGAAATGGATGATCACTATTTTGGTGTAATCAAACCAAGAGTCAGAGAGTTTATGGCTGACCTTGATAATGAGCTTTGGAAGCTTGGAATACTTGCTAAGACTGAGCATAATGAAGTAGCTCCTGCACAACATGAGCTTGCTCCTATTTATTCCACAACGAATGTTGCTACAGATGCAAACCAGCTTACTATGGAAATAATGAAGAAGGTTGCATCACGTCACGGACTTGTATGTCTCCTTCATGAAAAACCATTTGCAGGAGTAAATGGTTCCGGAAAGCATAATAACTGGTCCATAGAAACAGACAAGGGAGTAAACCTTCTTTCTCCGGGAAAGACACCATCGGAGAATGCGCAGTTCCTGCTTTTCCTTTGTGCAGTCATTCAGGCAGTTGATGATTATCAGGATCTTCTTAGACTGGCTACAGCAACAGCAAGCAATGACCTGAGACTGGGAGCGAATGAAGCTCCTCCGGCAATCATTTCAATCTTCCTTGGAGATGAGCTTACATCAGTTCTGGATGCCATCAGAGAAGACAGACCATATGAAGGTACAGAGGATGTTGTTCTTAAGCTGGGAGTTCATTCACTTCCAAGATTCAGCAGAGATACAACAGATAGAAACAGAACATCACCTTTTGCGTTTACAGGAAATAAGTTCGAGTTCAGATCACTTGGTTCATCTAACAGCATTGCCTGCTGCAATATCATGCTCAACTCTGCGGTTTCTGAAAGCCTTCGTCAGTATGCTGATGAACTGGAAGGAGCAGAGGATTTTGAAACAGCCCTTCATGCGCTGATCAAACGTGTTATAACAGAGCATCAGAGAATTCTCTTTGATGGAAACGGATACGGTGAAGAGTGGATCAGGGAAGCAACAGAAGTAAGAGGACTTTCCAATCTCAGAACCACGGCTGATGCTATGCCACACCTTCTTGATGAGAAGAATATGCAGATGCTTATTACACATAAGGTATTCACTGAGTCCGAGCTTCATTCCCGTTGCGAGATAATGCTTGAGAACTACATCAAGACTGTAAATATTGAGGGACTTACAATGGTGGATATGGTTCGTAAGAATTATCTTCCCGCAATCGAGAATTACCTCTACAGATTATCTGAAACAATATACAGAATGAGACAGGTCAGCGATAATGTAAAATGTAAGTACGAGGTTTCAACTATGGAGAGACTTTCCGAACTTACAGACTTCATTATGGATGCAGTAATTGATCTGGAAAATGCACTGGCAGAATTCAAAACTATTGGAGATGTATTTAAGTCTTCAGAATTCGTCAGAGACAGTCTCATTCCTAAGATGGACAAGCTCAGAATCTACGTTGATGAGGCTGAAATGCTTTGCTCACAGCGTGACTGGCCTTTCCCAAGCTATGGACAGCTTCTTTTCAGTGTAAACTAAGAAAAAGACTACATTTTCAATAATAAAAATTTTATGGCACTACCTCTGTTTTGATGATAAAATAGAGGTAGTTTTTTTGTATAAAGATTTAATTATACGGAGGGGTTTTACTTATGGCAAAATGGATAATGGTAGTAGACGATGATACATCGAATCTTCAGATGGCAGGTCATATACTTAGTAAGAATAATATGAGAGTAACTGCACTGAAATCCGGACGTGCACTGCTTGATTATATAGATGAAAAGGGAGTGCCTGATCTGATACTTCTTGATATTAAAATGCCTGAAATGGATGGCTTTGAAACTCTGAGCAAACTTAGAGAGCTGGAGAAAAAGAAGGGAATTAATGAGGTTCCTGTTATCTTCCTTACAGCTGATGAGAATACAGGAACTGAAACAAGAGGTTTTGAGGTAGGAGTATCAGACTTTATCAGAAAACCTTTTAACCCTGATGTACTTCTCAAAAGAATTGAGAATGTAATCTCTATGCAGCATGAAATGCTGAGTCTTAAAAGCGAGGCTACCCTTGATAAGCTTACCGGCTTTCTTAACAAAGGAGCAACAACAGTAAAGCTTTCTGAAAAATGTAATAAGGAAACCGGATGTCTTATGATGATTGATCTGGATTCATTTAAGCTTGTAAATGATATCTATGGTCATGAGATGGGAGATAAGGTTCTCATTTCCTTTGCTGAGATAATTAAGGCTACTGTTCCTCAGGGAAGTGAGAATGGACGTATCGGTGGAGATGAGTTTGTTTCCTTCTGTATAGGTATGACAGAAGAAAATCAGGTTGCAGAAATAACCCGTGAATTAAATGAAAAGCTGGTAGCTTCTGCAAAGGAAATGATGGGAGAGGATATGAATATTCCTCTTGGTGTTTCCGTTGGTGCCATCATGGTTCCAAAGTATGGAAATGACTACACATCACTTCTTAAACTGGCAGATAAATCCTTATACAAAGTAAAAAAGAATGGTAAGCATGGATTTGAAGTTTATAGCACTGATGCGCAGAAGGAAGATGATGCGAATACAGTTGTTATGGATATTAAATCACTTTCTGAAATACTGGGAGAAAGAAATGTTCCAAGCGTGGCACTTCAGATGGATATGGATGCCTTCTCCTATGTATATCGTTATATTATCAGATATATTGCCCGTCATAATGTAAATGCATGTAAGGTGCTCTTTACCCTGGAACAGCCACAGTTCATAGAAGAGCAGACCTACAAGGACAGCTGTGACGATTTTGGTAATCATGTCAGACAATCTCTTAGAAAATCTGATATCCTTACAAGAAGTCGTTTTAATCAGTACTATGTATTCCTTACAGATATTCGTGAAGAATTTACAGGAAAGGTTATTAACCAGATAGTTAATTCCTGGTATGTGGAGCATGGTCAGAATATTACAATAACTTATGATAGTGAATTCGTCAGAAGCGAAGATGGAGCTACAATGGGCATGGATAACAAGCATATAATTGTAGTGGATGATGATGAGAATAATCTTCAGCTTATATCTAAAATACTTCAGACGCAGAACATAAGAGTAACAGAGATGCATTCCGGACTTGATCTTGTTGACTATGTTCAGAATGTTGAAGAACTTCCTGATATGGTTCTCCTGGATGCTAAGATGCCTGAAATGGATGGTTATGAAGTACTTAGAAAGCTTAGGGAGATTGGAGGAGATGCTGCAAGAATGTCAGTCATCTTAATGACGGCAGATGACAGTGAAGGTGCTGAAGCAGAAGCACTTGAACTTGGAGCTATGGATTTTGTTAAAAAACCTTTCGTACCGGAAGTTCTGCTGCTTAGAGTTAATCATATATTAGAACTTGTTACACTGAGAAAAAGATTTCATAAGATTAAGTGATTAAAGGTTAAAAAATAATGAGTGATATAAAAGAAACAAAGGTATATAACGAGCTTTCCCATCTTCTGATTCTTGCCGGGTATACCATATTCGCGCTGATCGTTGCTATCGAAACCTTTTCAATGGGCTGGGAGAAATGGGCTCTTTTGTTGATCGGAGCCGGTGTGATTGTGAGCTGGACTGTTCACATCAGGCATATGGCAACAGACGATATGAGATTATGGCTTTATGATGTTTTGCTGATGTGTTCCTTCTTTTTCTATGGGGTACATCTGAATGGTACATTTGACCTTGCTGTTATTATGGCCACATTTATTGTCCTTTTTACAGTATCCGGGAAAAAGGGACTCATAACCCTGAGCCAGATATCCTATTATCTGACAATGGCCTATTGTGTGACCATGCTTAATCTAAGTGGAGATTTCGAATTCGCGTATCTTACAAGAACAATACTTCATGTCATCAGTATTACCGTAATATCATGGTTGTCCAGAAATATAATAGACAAGTGGTCTTATGTTCTTAATGAGTCTGAGGAGGAGGTAAAGAATCTTACTGAATCCACAGAACGTCTTAATGATTTCCTTGCAAATGTGTCTCATGAAATCAGAACACCAATAAATGCAGTTATCGGTCTCACCGGTGTATGTATTGAAAAGGAACAGGATGGAGCTATAAAGGATGATATGGTTTCTGTTCGAAGTGCCGGAAGAAAGGTTGCTGAGCAGATTGGCGATATTCTGGACTATTCGGAAATGGACAGAGGCAAGCTTGTAATTAATAATGAGGATTACATGCTTTCTTCCGTTATGAATGACATCGTTACTGAAATGAAAGAGTATCAGCCTGAGGGTGTTGAACTGATCATAGATGTGGATCCGGCAATTCCTGCAGTAATGAATACTGATGTTCAAAAATTAAAGAAGATATTCAAGGCTCTTATTTCAAACGGCCTTAAATATACAAATGAGGGTGGAGTATATGTGAAGGTTACTTCAGAGGCTCATTCTTATGGAATAAATCTTCGTATAGAGGTTACAGATACAGGTATTGGTATGACTGATGAAGAGCTTGACAGAGTTTTCGAAAGATTTTATCAGTCTGATTCCAGTCGTTCCAGATCCAGTGGCGGACTTGGACTTGGTCTTGGAATCGTATACGGTTTTGTATCCCTTCTTGGTGGCTTTATGACTATTAAGAGTACAGTCAACAAGGGAACCACAGTCAACGTAAGTATTCCACAGAAGATTATTAATCCAACAGGCTGCATGTCCTTTACTCATCCGGATAAGCTTTGTCTGGGTGCATATCTGCGGGTTGATAAATTCGAAAATCCTATGGTAAGAGAATATTACAACTCCGTTGTCCTTAACATTGTTAAAGGTCTTGGTGTAACCATGCACAGAGTGGATAATTCAGAAAGTCTCGTAAAACTCAGAGAATCCGTTAATCTTTCTCATCTTTTTGTAGGTCAGCAGGAATATATGGCTGAAAGAGATTATATAGAAGATATGACGGATGATACTCTTGTTATTGTTGTTGCGAATAGCAATTTCAAACTTCCAAAGGGATCCAGAGCCAGAGTTATGGAAAAGCCTTTCTATTGTTTCCCTATTGTAGCTATTCTTAATTCAGATGTAACTACAAAGAGTATTTCCGGTAAGAGAATGAAAACCAAGGGAATACGTGCTCTTGTAGTGGATGATGAGCCGATGAACCTTATAGTTGCAAAGAGCATATTCCACCGTTATGGAATGACTGTGGAAACTGCAAATTCCGGTATGGAATCAGTGGACATATGCAGGAAGGAAGTTTTCGATATTATCTTTATGGATCACATGATGGGTGGTATGGATGGTGTTGAAGCCATGAAGCGTATCCGTACAGATATTGATGGAAAGAATCAGAGTATTCCTATTGTTGCACTTACTGCAAATGCAATGAGTTCAGCTAAACAGATGTTTATGGAAGAGGGCTTTGATGGATTTGTCAGCAAACCGATAGAAATAGAAGAACTGGAAAGAGTTCTTAAAAAGACACTTCCGTCCAACGCTATTTCATATGTAGATGAAGGTGATGATGAAGATTTTGTTGCTGATGAAAAGGAAGATACAAGTAAAGCTGATGCTTCATCTGAAACACAAGCAGAAAGTTCCTCTGATAATGATGAGCAGAATTCTTCTGAAACGAATAAGAAGGACTCTCCATCGGTTATTAGAAGTAAATTGAAAAAAGCCGGAGTGGATGTGGAAGTCGGCCTTGGTTATGCTGCCGGAGATTTTGATTTTTATCTTGTAATACTTAATCAGTTCGCATCTGAAACAAAAGAAAAAATTACATCCATGAATGGATATTATGAACTCAGGGACTGGAAGAATTATGAAATAATAATTCATGCAGTGAAGAGCACCGCAAAAATGATAGGTTTATCTGAACTATCTGAAGATGCTCTGATGCTGGAAATGGCCGCAAAGGGCGAAAATGAGAGTTATATTCTGGAAAATCACTCCAGAGTAATGACAGATTATGCTGATGCCACCAGTGGCATATATGATGCACTTGGAAAAGAATTTAATATAGATGCTGAATCCGAAGTTTCCGAAGATGATGAGGTGATGGAATTCACACCAAGTCAATCTGACGAGGTAATGGAATTTGCACCATCAACGGAGGAATAAAGATATGAAGCATCATAAACTTAAAGATCTTTTATATGATAACAACATAGATATCCGTGACAGAGTTTTTGTTATGAATATTATAAACCTGGTGGGAATACTAATTCTTACCACTCTGGAAATCATGTCAATTAAAGATCTTAGATTGGAATCTCTTAGTTCAGTAGTAATAATATTCGTATTTATTTTTATAGGTCTTTATTCTGTCCGGACAAATCATTTTGAATTTGGATCGACACTTACTACATTTATCTTAGGTTTTATCTATTGGCCGGTTACATTTATTAATGCAGGCGGAGTAAGTGGAGTTGGTACTCTCTGGTTTGTGTTCTGTATGTTTTTTATAGGAACAACATTAAGTGGAAAGAAAAGAGTAATCTTCTTTATAACACAGGAGCTGGAGGCGATTTTCATGTTCCTGTTTACGTTCTATAATCCGGAGGTATTGCCATCCTTTGACAGTCTGAGACTATATATTTACTCCTTTACAACTCTTGTACTCATAAGTAGTGCCATAGTTATAATGATCTCCTTTGAGAATAAGCTTTATATTGAAGCTGATAAAATTGCTAAGCAGCAGAATGAGGAGATTGAAGGACTTAATCAGGCTCAGAACAGATTTTTCTCCAGTATGAGTCATGAGATTCGTACACCGATCAATACTATAATAGGTCTTAATGAAATGATCCTGAGAGAGGATATTAGTGATGAAGTTGCCAGTGATGCTGTAAATATTCGTGTTGCCGGTAAACTGCTGCTTAATCTCATTAATGACATCCTTGATATGTCAAAGTTCCAGGCAGGAGATATGAGGCTTCTTGTTGAACCTTATTCTCCCGGAAATATGCTCTCTGATCTGGTGGGAATGCTATGGATAAGAGCAAAGGAAAAGAATCTGGAGTTTTCTGTTAATGTGGCTCCTGATATTCCTGCTGAACTCATGGGAGATGAAGTAAGAATTAAGCAGATTCTTATGAATATTCTGAATAATGCGATCAAATATACCAAGGAAGGTTCAATATCTTTATCCGTTGAATGTGAAGCACAGGAAGATGGTGTTTATAACATTATATACACAGTTTCTGATACGGGTATGGGAATTAAAAAAGAGGATATTCCTTATCTTTTTACGGCATTTAAGAGAGTGGACGAAAGTAATACTAAGCATATTGAGGGAACCGGACTTGGTCTTTCAATAGTTAAGCAGTTCCTTGATCTTATGGGTGGAAAGGTTACAGTTAACAGTGTATATACCAAGGGATCTACCTTTATAGTTGAAATACCTCAGAAGGCAACAACCGATAAGCAGATCGGTGAGTATGATTATGAAAAGAAGCATAAGCTTGGAAAGAGAACAAACTATAAGCAGAAGTTTGAGGCTCCTAAGGCAAAGCTTCTTGTTGTTGATGATAATGAGGCAAATATTCTAGTTGTCACAAAACTTCTCAGGGATACAAAGGTTCAGATAGATACTGCAAAAAGTGGTATGGAAGCTCTTGAAAAAACACTGGAAAATAAATACGACTTAATCTTTATGGACCACCTGATGCCGGAAATGGACGGTATTGAGTGCTATGAGAAAATAAGAGAACAGACAGGCGGAAAGAGCCGTGAATCAAAGATAGTTATACTTACTGCCAATGCAGGTGAGGAAAACCGACAATTATATGCTGACACAGGCTTCGATGGTTATCTTGTAAAACCTATCAGCGGTGAAGAACTTGAGAATGAAGTTTACAGACATCTGCCTAGAGAGATAGTAAATGTGGTAGGTGACAGCGATGAGATAGCA
>JAILMQ010000184.1 GCA_024692605.1 Eubacterium sp. | reverse complement strand
TCAGTTTGTAATGCTGCTCGACTTTAACTCGCAAAAATGCCTTTTATGATATAAGGAAGGCATTTTTGCTCAGACAACATCGCTCGCAGCTTACAAATAATGAAGCTTCCTCCTTAAATCTGAATAAAATCCCGTTATCGTTTTATACTATATACGTGATTCCTATATATGTTTAAACAAAACTTATACAAATGTAAATTCGCGAGTGAGTTTGCGAAGCTAAAGTCACGATGTTTGTCTGAGGGACCGTTTCGGGTCTCGGCGCTTAGCGATTCACGAGCTCTGCGATGTGAGAGCTTAGCGAACGGAGCGTAAGCGAAGTGGTCCGCTAGGGGTGGCCCGAAATCGAGTGAAAACGATGTCCTCTCAGACAAATAGGCGTGACTGCGCAGCATAAACTCAACGCGGAGATAAATTCATAAAAGTATACTATGTCAAATACCCTTTGTCCTTCAAGAGTATAACACTGCCTGCAAGATACAGTCAATCTGTGCTTTATTTAAGAGCCGGTTTATAGTATAATAACAAAGACTATGGGAGGAATGCAGTAATCCATCTCATATGCTAAAATAATAGAAAAGAATCGCATAAAATGTCATACATAGCTTTATACAGAAAATTCCGTCCCGGAACCTTTGATGAGGTCAAGGGTCAGGATCATATAGTTACAACTTTAAAGAATCAGCTTAAATCTGATCGTGTCGGTCATGCATATCTTTTTTGTGGTACCAGAGGAACAGGAAAGACTACCATGGCAAAGCTTCTTGCCAAAGCGGTGAACTGTGAACATCCTACTGAAAATGGTCCCTGTGGTCAGTGCGAGAGCTGCAAGGCCATATCGGATGGCAGCTCCTTAAATGTAATCGAAATCGATGCTGCATCCAATAGTGGTGTTGACAACATACGTCAGATCAATGAAGCTGTACAGTATTCTCCTGCTCAGGGAAAGTACCTTGTTTATATTATTGATGAGGTACATATGCTTTCGGCAGGAGCTTATAATGCGCTTTTGAAAACACTTGAAGAACCTCCGGAATATGTTATATTTATCCTTGCTACAACGGATGAGCATAAGATTCCGGTTACTATAAAATCAAGGTGTCAGAGATATGACTTCCATAGAATATCTCTGGATACTATTGCTGACAGGCTTGAGGAGATAGTTAATCGCGAAGGTGGAGAGGCCACCAAAGATGCACTTAGATTTATAGCTCGTCTTGGGGATGGCTCCATGAGAGATGCCCTGTCTATATTGGATGAATGTATATCATCTAATCTGGGTAAAACTCTGGATAGAGAGGGAGTCCTAAAAACTGTTGGAGCTGTTTCGGTTGATATTTACAAGGATCTTCTTGTGGCTATTAAGGATAATACACCTGTTAAGGTTCTTGATATAGTCAATGAGGCAATCTGGAATGGTAAAGATTTAATTAAGTTTGTGGATGACTTTACTTGGTTTATGAGAAATATGCTGTTCCTTAAGCTCTCTCCTGATATTGCAGGTGAGCTGGATATGACTGAGGAAACCATAGAAGATCTGAAGAAGATGGGAAATGATTTCAGTGTTGAAACTCTTACAAGGTACCTTAATATTCTTCAGGAGACTTGTTCAGGTATAAGATCATCTTCAGTTAAAAGAATTACCATGGAAATGGCATTTCTTAAGATGATGCATCCTGAGACGGATGTGGATTATACAGCTATTATAAACAGACTGGATAATCTTGAAAAAGGTGAGAGACCGGCTGCAGTGACAGCAGAAAATGGGGAAGCTAAACCGGAGATAGATTCTCGTGCTCTGGAGATTGAGATAATCCGTGTGGTTGAGGAAAAGTTTAATGAATTTCGTAAAGAAATGTCTTCTGTTCCTCGCTCTGCTCCTGCGGAACCTCTTGATAAAAAAAGACAAAGTGAGATAATAAAAAAGAACATCAAAGATAACTATCCGGATGCAGAGGCTGAGGATATTTTAAAACTGGCTAATGAATGGGATACTGTAATCTTGCCTAAACTAAGCGGCTTACAGAAGAATTATGCGTCTGACGTGGGAATTGAGCCATCTCCGGATTATAAAGCTGATGGTCCTGCAAGACTTAGAATAGTATTTGATGAAAATGAAATAGATAATAATCCAAGATATGGATATTTTATGGATGAAAAAAGAAAAGAGTCGTTTGAGGATACACTATCTGAGATAATAGGAAAAAAAGTTGAGATAGACGTGATTCTTCGAAAGGGTGTTAAAGGTGTTCTTGATAAAGAATCAAGAGCTTTAAATAAGATTAATTTTGATGATATCAAAATAAAAGAAAGTGAGGAAGATTATAATGGCTAAAAGAGGTGGATATCCTGGAGGAATGATGCCGGGAAACATGAATAACCTTATGAAGCAGGCACAGAAGATGCAGAAGCAGATGGAGCAGACTCAGGCTGAGCTTGAGGCAAAGGAATATGAGGCTTCAGCAGGTGGCGGGGTTGTAAAGGTTAAGATAAACGGCCAGAAGGAACTTACCGAAGTAAAGATAGCTGAGGAAGTAGTAGATCCTGATGATATAGAGATGCTTGAGGATCTTATAATGGCAGCTGTAAACGAGGTTATCAGAGCTCAGGCAGATGATGAAAAAGAACAGCTTGGCAAAATAACCGGAGGTATGGGTGGCGGCCTTGGAGGTCTTTTCTAAATGGATATATATGGCGGAGAAGTAAACAGACTTATAGAAGAACTTGGACATCTTCCGGGAATTGGTTCCAGAAGTGCTCAACGTCTTGCATTTCATATTATTGGAATGTCAGATGAAAGAGCCCAGGCTCTTTCTGATGCCATAATAAATGCAAAAAAGAATATCAAATATTGTAAAGAGTGTTTTACAATAACTGATAAGGAGACCTGTCCTGTTTGTTCGGCACCGGGGAGAGATCACAAAACTATAATGGTGGTTGAATCATCCAGGGATATGGCAGCTTATGAAAGGACCGGCAAATATAACGGAGTATATCATGTTCTTCATGGCGTTATTAACCCTAGTCAGGGTATCGGTCCTGAGGATATAAAACTGAAAGAACTTCTTATCAGACTTCGTGAGGATGTGGATGAGATCATAATTGCAACTAATCCCAGCATTGAGGGAGAAACTACTGCAATGTACATATCCAAGCTTGTTAAACCTGCAGGAATCAAGGTTTCGAGAATCGCAAGTGGCGTTCCTGTAGGAGGAGATCTTGAGGTTACAGATGAGGTTACACTTATGCGGGCTTTGGAAGGTCGTGTAGAATTATAAAAACTTTAATTTACGAGGAGGGGATATATAATGAAAAAAATAGGAATACTTACCAGTGGTGGAGATTGTCAGGCTCTTAATCCTACTATGAGAAGTGTCGTAAAGGCAATGGAGAATCTGTTTGGAGATATTGAGGTTTATGGTTTCCTGGAAGGATATAAAGGTCTTATTTACGGAAAGTATAAGAAGATGAAACCAATGGATTTTTCAGGACTTCTTTCTAAGGGAGGAACTGTACTTGGTACATCAAGAGTTCCATTTAAGGAGATTGATAATCCTACAGAGGACGGAGTAGAGAAGGTTCCTGCTATGATCAAGACATATAAGAAGCTGGAGCTTGATTGTCTTTTTGTTCTTGGTGGTAATGGTTCTCAGAAAACAGCAAATCGTCTTTACAATGAAGGACTTAATGTTATCGGACTTCCTAAAACAATTGATAACGATATCTGGGGAACAGATGTTACATTTGGTTTCCAGAGTGCGATAGATGTTGCTACTCATGCAATTGACTGCATCTATACTACAGCTGAATCACATAACCGTGTTTTCGTTATTGAGACAATGGGACACAAGGTAGGCTGGATCACACTTTATGCAGGAATTGCCGGTGGAGCAGATGTTATTCTTCTTCCGGAGATTCCTTATGACATGAAGAAGGTTTATAAGGCTATTGACAAGCGTAAGAAGATGGGTAAGAATTTTGCAATCATTGTTGTTGCAGAAGGTGCTATATCAAAGGAGATAGCTAAGATGTCCAAGAAGGACAGAAAGGCTAAGCTTGCAGAAAGAAAGTATCCTTCAATAGCTTATGAGATTGCAAATGACATTCAGGCAAATTATCCTGCGGCTGAAATCCGTGTGGCTCTTCCGGGACATACTCAGCGTGGTGGAAATCCTGATGCTTATGACAGAGTACTTACAAGCAGATTTGGTGCAAAGGCAGCAGAGCTTTTCAAAGAGAAGGATTTCGGAAAGCTTGTTGTCATCAGAAATAACGAAGTGACAGCTATTCCGATGGCAGAGTCTGCAGGAAAACTTAAATATGTTGATACAGAGTGTCAGCTTATTCAGGAAGCTAAGACTCTGGGAATTTCCTTCGGAGACTAATTATTTGTAACAGGTAGACTAATGATTAAAAGAGTGATATTTAATGCGCTTTTGTTTATACTTTTATTCACTGGCGCAGCGCTATCTTTCAATTACATACAGAATAATAAACGAAGCAGTCGTGCAGTTGAGGGGTATAATCCTACCATGGAAAAGGCGTACATGATGTATGATGGTATGCAGATCAATTCCATGCTTGGTTATACTACAGCTATAGATACCAGTCTTTACAGGGATTCTATAGTTCCTCTTGACTCAAGTAAGACAGTTAATGTCCTTCTTCCGGAATCTGTGGATTCCGGAGCGGACATTAAATACGAGCTTCGTTCTTTTGATGGAACAAATCTTATAGAAGAAGGTGATTTCAGATTTGTTTCAACTGATGAAGGCTTTAGTCAGTATACTGCAAGCCTGAGAATGGATCTTACTCTGGGAACCGAGTATAGTTTTGTTATACGGGCTGATAATAGCAGCAGGAAATGTTACTTCTACACAAGGGTTGTCAGACTGGACAATACATTTGCCACTAAACTTATTAATTATGCCAAGACATTCAGTGATGAGGCATATGAAGAAAATAAAAGAATCAATGATTATGCCAGTGGTTCCGATGCGGTTGCCACCTATAACGTATCAGGTACTCTTGCGGATCTGAATAACCAGACAGGTGAAAGTGAAGAAAATGTTCAGATAGCAACTACTACAGATGCTATGTCGGGAGTGAATGAGGCGGATCTTTCCACGGTTTTCGGAAGTGCTGATGCAATGAATACCAATTACGATGCAGAAAGTGCTTCGGAAATCAAATCTGACGGAAATCCCGGATTCGTTACCCTGAACTCCTCCTATGAGGATGTAATCTATAATGGAATGAACATTGAAAGATTAAGTGACCCTGTCCCTAAGCTGAAAGAGGTTACTGAAGACAGTGCAGTGGTGGAGCTTAAGTATAAAGCGATTTCAGTAGAAGAAAACGAAGCAAAAACATTTGCCGTATCTGAGTACTTTTCTTTGGAATATGACAACGGAGCGGCATCCATCGTTTTGAATGATTATAAGCGGTACGTTAATCAGGATTTTAATTCAGAGGGAATCGATTTTCTTTCAGGAAGTGTTTGCCTTGGAGTGACTTCTGAAAGCAGTCCGGATTACATCTCAGATGAGTCATGTAAGAGAATTGCCTTTGTAGCTGACAATAGTTTATGGTTATACAACAATTCTGATGATACATATTCCAGCGTGTATGGAACTTCATCTGATGAAGCGGAAAAGGAACGTACTCCACAGGAAGGCTTTGGAATCAGGCTTATATCCATCGATGATGAGATTCTTGATTTTATTGTATATGGAAGAATTAATGAAGGTCCGAGAGAAGGCGAAAGCGGTGTGGCTCTTTATGAATATTCAATAAAGGATGCATCCCTTAAGGAGATTACATTTGTAACAGTAAACTTAAGTCTTTCGGCGCTTAAGTTCTCTACCGGAAAGTTCAGTTACTATGACAGAAAAAACAGAACTTTCTACACTCTGCTGAGTGATAAACTGATCTCAGTGGATGTTTTCTCAGGTAAAACAGAGGAAATTATTTCTGATATACCTGCTGAACAGGTGCTTGTATCTGATGATATGAGGGTTATTGCTTATCCTGATAAGAGAAAGCCGGAAGAGGTAACCAAGATAACCATTAGGGATTTTGGTAAAGATATTATTTCTGAAAAAAAGGAATCCGGACAGAGACTTTCTATACTTGGATTCGTAGGTAGCGATATTCTTTATGGTGCTGCCAGGGATGAGGATATAACTCAGTATGTTGATAAAACTCCGATATTCAACTTCGATAAGCTCTTTATAGTTAAGTCCAACGGAAAAGTTATCAAATCTTATGAAAAAGAGGGAGTACTTGTATCAGGAGTTACATTTAAACAGAATACAGTGTACCTTGACAGAGTATCTAAAAATGAGGAAACCGGTGGACTTTCAGAAATGCAGGGAGATTATATCTCCTATAAACCGGCGGAAACTACTGATACCATGAGAGTGGTTGTTACGCCGAATGAAAATGGAAATAATGAAGTATATCTGAAGTTCCCTGACAGAATATATGTCAGTTCAGGAAATGAAGAGCTTTTTACAAAAATTGTTTCTAATTCAAATGAAGCAACCATTGAGTATAAGGGTGTATCAGTAGATAAAAGAGCGGCCTATATATATGAGGCGCAGGGACTTGTTGCCATCACCAGCAGCGTTGGAGAGGCAGTCAGAAAAGTGTATGATGATGGTGGATATGTGGTGAATGCCAACGGTGCAATACTTTATCGTGATAAGATTTCAAGAGCATACTATACAGTTGCCGGAACCTTTGAATATAAGCAGGTGGATGATGAGGCGGATACCTTTGCAGCTTGTAATTACATGTGTGTACTGGCCGCCGGTTTATCCGGAAACTATGATGATATCCGGGCGAAGGGATCCTGGGAAGAAAGCTTTGAGATGTATAGCGACACGGTTAGAGGAATCAATCTTTCCGGCGTTAAAATGGATACAGCAATAGGTTATCTTGCGGATGGATGTCCATTTGCCGCAAAGATTGATAATAAGTTCGTTTTAGTAGTAAGTTTTAATGATGACTATATCAGGTATTATGATCCGATAGAAGGTAAAGAGGAAAAGGTCCTCAGATACCGTTTCCAGATGAAATGTAAT